>NZ_JAFCVJ010000010.1:0-116193 GCF_049896985.1 Brevundimonas sp. SL161
CTCCGGCGCGAGGGGCATGCGGTCAACAGGAAGCGGGTCCAGCGGATCTACCGTGAGGAGAAGCTGGCGGTGCGCCGGCGCGGCGGGCGTAAACGGGCCATGGGCACGCGGCGTCCGCTGGAGATCCCTCTGGTCGCGAACCAGCGCTGGTCGCTGGACTTCGTGTCCGACCAGCTCACCGATGGCCGCCGCTTCCGCATCCTGACCGCGATTGTGGATCGGCGTCGAAATCGGACCCCATCGAGTGGCAGCCTAGGTGGTTGAATTCGCCATATAACAATACGTTGGCGCGCATGCTGACAGGCGTCTGTCGGGACCCCGTCTCGTCCCGAAATATTAAGCTCCTTCAATATGTTATTTCATATCGGGTGAGGTCCCGCCTTCAACGCCGATCAACACACCACGCCCATGATCTCGACCAATCGGCACGACGTGGCGAGGTCGACGCGGATCAGGGCGCAGCAGGACGGCTGAAACGCAAAAAGCCCCCGGCGTGAACCGAGGGCCAAGGTTGCAGCCGTGAGGAAGCCTGGAGGGGCGCAGTTGCCGGGCCACCCCTCGCGTCAGCCGGCTCCGACTCCACAACTTACTCGTGGCGTGCGAGGTTCCTGGAATGTCAAACGACAGACTTCTTGAGCGCGCCTACGCGATTGCCGGATCGGGCAAGTGTCGGAGCAGCAAAGATCTCCTCGTACTGCTGAAGGCGGAAGGGTTCGGCTACGCTGAACTTCAACAGTTGCAGAGTCGCTCGGTGGCTCGCGACCTACTGCGCCTACGCCGCACGGCCGACGCGGCAAGCCCCGATCCAATCACAGCGGGTTAGACGCCTCCGAGACCTCAGTAGGGAAAACGTGATGAGTTCAGAGGATCTGGTTGGAGAGCCGCGATCGACCCCTTGGATTTGGATGGCCGTGGTGGGGGTCGCTTTCCTCCTCGGTTGCTGCTCCGCAAACGTTCCCGCGCCCTATATCGCGATGAAGCACTCTGGTCTGAAAGTGGTTGGTGTCTCAGTTTGAAATCGGCGGTTCCGTTGGCCGTGGCGCAGGACCGGCTAAGGGCCCATCATACCGTCATGGAACTGTTGATCGACATCCTGTCCGACACTCGCCGATACCGCGACGAGGCAGTCAAAACATTGTCCGACGTCAAAGGTGGCGGGCTCCTTGCGGAGGGTATGACGCGCGAGGAGGCCATTCAGATTTTGACTGAAAACATTGAGACATATGAGGGCGTCCTACGCCGCCACGGGTGGACGAACGAGGCTCTGTCAGCCCAAACTTAGGCCGGCGGTAAGGGGAGGGCGGCTAGCTCTTTGGGATGGCCAAGAGCACCAATCCGTTCCGCTACTTCGACAGCTCGCCGGAGGTGATCCGGACGGTGGTGATGATGTACGTAAAGTACCCGCTGTCGCTTCGGAATGTGGAGGACCTGCTGGCCGAGCGCGGCATCGACATCTGCCATGAGACGGTGCGCCTGTGGTGGAACCGGTTTGGCCCGATGTTCGCCCCCGAGATCCGGCGAAAGCGGGTTCAGCACATGGGGGCCTTCACCCACTGGAGGTGGCATCTCGACGAGGTCTACGTGAAGATCAACGGCGAGATGCATTACCTCTGGCGCGCCGTGGACCAGGAGGGCGAGGTGCTGGAATCCTTTGCTAGCAAGACCAGGGACAAGGCCGCCGCTCTGACTTTCATGAAGAAAATCATGAAGCGGCACGGTCGCGCCAAGGCCATCACGACCGACGGGCTGCGCTCCTACAAGGCCGCGATGAAGGAGCTGGGCAACACCGCCAGCCAGGAGTTCGGCCGCTGGGCGAACAACCGAGTCGAGAACTCACACCTGCCGTTCCGACGACAAGAGCGGGCCATGCTGCGGTTCCGCCAGATGAAGACCCTGCAGAAGTTCAGCTCAGTCCACGCCGCCTTCCACAACCACTTCAATCAGGATCGCCACCTCATCAGCAGAGAGACATACAAAGCCCAACGCTCAGCCGCCCTGGCCGAGTGGAAGATGCTCGCCACATAGGCATCGCGTCATCTGCCCATAATGCGTCACTTGGAGAAAATTTGGCGTTGGACTGACAGCACCGCCACGGCCCTGCCCCCAGGTCAGCCGCACAGCGCGAAGAACCGCTCCACCCCCGCCTCCGACCCCGAATGTGGTGCATAGACCTCCCGCTTCCCGTCTACCCATTGCGCGATCCAGCCGACGCGGCGGAAGCGCTGCAGCACGGGGTCGCTGGTCGCGGCCGTGGCGGTCAGGATGTCGCCGTCATGCAGTTGCGACGGCTCGCCCTCGGCGGCGAACCGCTCGGTCTCTCCGCCGGATTCCAGAGAGATCTCGCGATCGCCGGTCTGGCCGAGCGCAGTCAGATCGACCTTGCCGGACCCCGCCGTGCAGTCGAGGCCGAGACGCAGGTCGTCGCTGGCCTCGACGCCGTAAGCCAGCCGGGCGATGTCCCCGTCCGGCGTATAGTGCCAGTCGTATCCGGCCACCGGCGCGGGCGCCGGCGACGCGGCGGCCACGACCACGGGCTCAGGTGCCCCCACGCTGGCGCAGGCCGTCTCCAGTGCGGCCATCGCCAGGACCGGCAGCCATAGAATCCGCATGCGACCTCCCCGGTTCACCCGCTGCAAAGCTCGGTGAAGCGGCGCAGCTTGGCAAGGTGGGCCGTCGGCACCGCCACGGCCTGGTGGGCCCCGCCCACGGCGACGTCGAGCGCGCCGGTGACCAGGAACTGGCCGAAGACCGGATGATCGGTGCGCAGGGCCACCGACTGATGGTCGGAGAAGGCTTCGCTCTCGCCCGTCGCGGTGGCCGTTCCCGAGACGATGGTGGCAATGCCCGCCGCCGTCGCGCCGAACAGGTCCAGCCGCGCCACGCCGGCGCCCGGCTGGCATTCCAGAATGGCCTTCAGCTGGGGCGTGTCGGGGATCTCATTGGCCAGCACCAGCGGCCCGTCCTCATAGAGGGTCCAGGTCCAGGCACCCTGGAGCGCAGCACCTTGGAGCGCTGCAATCGCAGCGATCATCGTCAGCAGTGTCATGGTTCAGGCCCCCCGCCCGGACTGGGTATCTATGCCCGTCCCGGAGAACAATAGGACAGAAAATCGCGCACGAGGTGACGTTCCTCGGTGCTCGCGGCCAGCTGGAAGCGGCCAGCGTCGCCGACAACCGTCATTCGGCCGTCGCGGGCCAGCCCGGCCAGGGCCGGATCATTGACCGCAATAGTGGTTTCATCGGCAGAGCCGCCCGACAAAGGATCGATCTCGATGCTGGCCTGCGTCATGCGCGCGCCCTCGACCTGGACGTCGCCATAGACGGCGGCGGTGCGGTCGCCCGGCATGCAGGTGACCATAAGCGCCAGCTGATCGGAGTTGGCCACGCCATAGGCCAGTTTCGCCAGGGCGCCCTCGTGATGCACGCTCCAGCCCATGACCGGCGCGGCCATGAGGCCTGCAGTCGCGAGGTCGGGCGCGACATCGCTGGACTGGGCCGCGAAGGCGACCAGACCGAGAGCGGCGACGGCGGGAACGAGAACCTTGAACATCACTGGAAACCTTGCGTCTGAAGGCCAACGCGGGTTTCCGTTAACGGTTCACGGCAAAGCTTCGGTCCTGACTGACCCGTGATGTTCAGGACACGGTGCTAACCCACCCTCTCCGTGCACCCCCGCCTTCGCCGGGGTGCACGGAGAGAGTGGGGCCGCGCTCAAGCAGCGCGCGACCGCGTCGCGCGCGTTAGCGCCCTAGAATGGACTGAACCGCTCCACCAGGCTCTGGGCGGCCGGGGTGGCCTGGACCCGGCTGATGTCGCCGCGCCCGCCATAGCTGATGCGCGCCTCGGCGATCTGCGTGTGGGCGATGGTATTGGCCGAGGAGATGTCCTCGGGCCGCACGATGCCGGCGACGGTCAGTTCACGCACCTCGCGGTTGGTGCGCACTTCTTGCCGACCCTGGATGACAAGGTTGCCGTTGGACAGGATGTCGGTGACCACGGCGGCGACGGTCAGGCTGACCCGCTCCGAACGGTTGACCGAGCCGGTGCCGTTGGCGTTGGACTGGCCCTGAACGCCGACGAGGGCCTGCGGGTCGAAGCCGCCAGGGAAGGCGCGGCCCAGGCTGTTCTCCAGCCCGAAGAAGTTGGTCACCCCGCCGGTGATGTCGTTGGTCCGGCTGCGGTTCGTCGTGTTCGAGGTCTGGGCCTGATCGTTGATGTCGATGTTGACGGTCAGGATGTCGCCGATGTTCCGCGCCCGCTGGTCGCCGAAGAAGGCGCGCGCGCCCGTCCGCCACAGGGAGTTGGCGCTGGCCGAGCGCGGCTCGGGCGCGGCGATATAGGCCTGGCTGACCGGGACCAGCTGGGCCGGATAGCCGATCGGCGCCAGCTGCGGGCCCTGCACCGTCTCGACGACGGTGGAGCAGGCGCCCAAAGACAGGGCGGCGAGGGCGGCGGCGAGGACGGGCTTACGCATGACTTACATTCCGTGGCGGGCGAACTGGTTGGAGGCGGCGGCGGCGCGGGCCCCGGCGCCGGCCATGGCTTGACCGGGTCCGGAGGCGACGGCGGCGATGGTGCGGCCGGACGTGGTGTTCAGGACCGGCACGGGCTCGCCGACAGCGGCGTCGCGCGTCGCGCGTCCGGTGACGGTCAGCCTCACCCCTCCGGCGATGAAGGCCACCTCGACCAAATCGTTGCGGGCGATGACGCGCGTCGAGACCAGATCCCGGGCGCCGACCACGGCTCCTGCGCGCAGGGCCCGGCGGGCGCTCAGGCCGATGACCTGTTCGGCGTCGGAGGGCGAACCGCCCTGCGCCAGATGCGCCTGTACGGTGGACCAGATGATGTCCTCCGGCTGCACCACGTCCCCGGCCGCCAGGTTGCGGGCATAGGTCAGGACCTCGGTCGTGGCGCCCCGGGTTGCGGCGGGGGCGGCAGCGACGCCGGCGGTGGTCGGAGCGGCGGCGCCCGGCGCGAGCGCGGCATTGCGGACCACCACGCGGCGCAGACCCTGCGGGTTGGCCCACTGAAGGCCTGCGCGCGAGGCCATGGTCTGAAGCTGGCCGGCCTCGAACACGACCGACGGCCCGGCGCGATTGGCCACCACGACGCCCGAGGCCGATCCGGCTCCGTCGAAGATATCGCCCAAGGTCACCCGCCCGTCGTCGTCGACCGGATTGGCCCGCAGCATCACCGGGTCGGCGAGGGCGGGGGCGGCGACCAGCGCCAGAGCGGCCACCCCCATCGTCAGGATTGGCGTCAGAAGCCGGATCATCAGCCTTTGACCTGGGACGCGACGCTCATCATCTCGTCGGCCGTGGAGATGACCTTGGAGTTCATCTCATAGGCGCGCTGGGCGATGATCAGCGAGCTGATCTCGGTCACGGCGTCCACGTTCGACGCCTCGGTATAGCCCTGCAGTAACTGGCCGAAGCCGGTCTCGCCGGGCGTGCCGGTCGTGGCCGGGCCGGACGCGGCGGTCTCGAGCAGCAGGTTGTCCCCGATGGCTTCCAGGCCTGCCTCGTTGAAGAAGGTCGCCAGCTCCAGCTGACCCACGGTCGCCGGCTCGGGCGAACCTGCCGTGATGACCTGCACCTGGCCGGTCTTGGAGATGATGACGTCGACCGCGTCCTGCGGGATCGAGATCGCAGGTTCGACCGAATAGCCGTCCTCGGTGACCAGCTGGCCCTCGCCGCTCAGGGAAAAGTTGCCGGCGCGGGTGAAGCCGATCTCGCCGGAGGGCAGGGTGATCTGGAAATAGCCCTGGCCGTCGATGGCGACGTCGTAGTCGCTGCCCGTCTGTTGCGGCGTGCCCTGGTCGGTGATGCGATAGACGCTGCCCGCCTTGACGCCCAGGCCGACCTGGACGCCAGTCGGGACGACCGTGCCCTGGCTGGACGACTGCGCACCCATCCGTTCGACGTTCTGATAGATCAGATCCTGGAACTCGGCTCGCTGGCGCTTGTAGCCGACGGTGTTCATGTTCGCGATGTTGTTGGAGATGACCTCCACGTTCAGCTGCTGGGCGGCCATGCCGGAGGCAGCGGTTCTGAGAGCGCGCATTCAGGTGTTCCTTAGCTCGACTTACCCAGCCGCTCGACGGCGCGACGGGACAGATCGGAGACGTTCTCGATCATTTTCGACGCGCGTTCGTAGGCGCGGCTGATCTCGATCAACTGGGTGATTTCAACGAGGGGATTGACGTTGGACCCCTCCAGCATGCCCTGGCGCACCTGCGCTCCGGTGGCATCGATGGGGACGGCGTTGGAGGCGTTGCGGTACAGGCCGTCGCCTTCCTTGGACAGGACTGCCAGGTTGTCGAACCGGGCCAGACCCAGCTGGCCGATGGCGATGCCGTTCTGGCTGATGTTGCCGTCGTCGGCGACGGTGATCGGGCCCCGCGCCGGGTCGATGACGATCGGGCCGCCCTCGCCCAGCACGGGCAGACCGGCCTTGGTGACCAGTTCGCCCTCGGGGCTGATGGTGAAGGCGCCGTCGCGGGTATAGGCCTCGTTGGCGCCGTCCTGGATCTTGAAGAACGCGCCCTCGCCGTCGATGGCGAAGTCCAGGTCACGACCCGTCTGCTCCAGCGAGCCCTGCGAGAAGTCGCGGCCCACGCCCTTGTCCAGCACGAAGCTGACGCCCGGCCGTACCGAGTCGTTGCGTGCGCGGTTGCCGACCTCGGTGCCCAGCAGCAACTGCTCGGCCTTGAAGCCGGTGGTGTCCGCATTGGCGATGTTGTTGGCCGCGATGTCGAGTTCGCGACGCAGCGTCATCTGCCGTGACAGTCCGATGTAGGCGGCGTTTTCCACGTAGGCTCCGAAGCTCCTTCGCTCCCTCCCACGCAACGACCGTGCCAACACGGTTAATGCCCGTCCTGAGGGCGTTTCACCCGGTTTCAGGCCGTCGACGCCCGGCAAATCTTGCCGGATTTACACCTCGCGTTAACCAAACCGGGGCCATCCCGGTCTCTGGGAATTTCCGGGGCAGGCTCCGCATGATCAAACTCGGCAAGAAGAAGGACAAGGCGCCCAAGGATGGGGCAACCGACCTGGCCGTCGCCCACGGCGCCGAAGTCGATGGCGACGAACCGCCCAAGAAGAAGAAGCTGCCGCTGCTGTTCATCATCGCGCCCGTGGCCTTGCTGGTCCTGGGCGGGGGCGGGGCAGGGGCCTTCTTCATGCTCCAGCCCAAGCCGGCCGCCGCTGCAGGCGAAGAGGCGGCCAAGGGCGGTCACGGCGAGGAGAAGGCCGGCGGTCACGGCGAGGAAAAGAAGGGCGGCGGCCACGGCGCTGCGCCCGAGGGGGAGGCCGACCCGTCGCTCGGCAAGATCAGCGAGGGGCCTGACGGCGTGACCTTCCTGACCCTGCCGGACATGGTGGTGAACATCCAGTCCCCGGACGGCCGTCCCACGGTGATGAAGCTGGGCCTGACGCTCGAGATGAAGGACATCGATCTGGCCTATCGGCTTCAGAGCGAGATGCCGCGCATGCAGGACATGTTCCAGGGGTTCCTGCGAGAACTGCGGCCCGAGGATCTGGCCGGTTCGGCTGGCCAGTTCCAGCTGCGCGCCGAAATCCTTCGTCGCGTGAACCTGGTCGCCGCCCCGGCAACGGTCGACGCCGTGCTCATCGAAGAAATGCTGGTTCAGTAAGTATGAGCCCGAAACGCGTCAGCGGTGTTCTGACCAGCTCATGCTCCGGCACGGGGCGGTCGCCTGACGAAATCCGGCGGACGCGATGAGCGACGCCGGCGTGACCGACAGCGAACTGGATCCCTTCGCCGCCGCCGACTCCTTCGGCGAGGACCGGGCCGGCGCGGCTGCCTCCGAACGCGTCCTGAACCAGGACGAGATCGACAACCTCCTCGGTTTCGACCTCGGCGACGACGATGGTTCCGAACGGACCGGCATTCGCGCCATCATCAACTCCGCACTCGTCTCCTACGAGCGTCTGCCGATGCTCGAGATCGTCTTCGACCGCCTGGTGCGGCTGATGACGACCAGCCTGCGCAACTTTACCTCGGACAACGTCGAGGTCTCGCTCGACAACATCTCTTCGATCCGCTTCGGCGACTATCTGAACTCCATCCCCCTGCCAGCGATCCTGGCGGTGTTCCGGGCCGAGGAGCTGGACAATTACGGCCTGCTGACGGTCGATTCCAACCTGATCTATTCGATCGTCGACGTGTTGCTGGGCGGTCGTCGCGGCACGGCGGCGCTGCGCATCGAGGGCCGTCCTTACACAACGATCGAGCGGGTCCTGGTCCAGCGGATGGTCGAGGTCATCCTCGCCGATGCCCAGGCCGCGTTCGAGCCTCTGACGCCCGTCCACTTCAATCTGGATCGTCTGGAGACCAACCCCCGCTTCGCCGCCATTGCCCGCCCGGCCAACGCCGCCATCCTGGTCAAGCTGCGCATCGACATGGAGGACCGCGGCGGCCGGGTCGAACTGCTGCTGCCCTATGCGACGCTGGAGCCCATCCGCAAGATGCTGCTGCAGCAGTTCATGGGTGAAAAGTTCGGCCGCGACAACATCTGGGAAGGCCACCTGGCCACCGAGCTCTGGACCACGGACACCGAGGTCCGCGCCGTCCTCGACGAGCAGCAGGTGCCCCTGTCCCAGGCCCTGGGGCTCAAGGTCGGCGACACCTTCATGCTGAATGCGACGCCGGATTCCGACGTCTCGATCCGCTGCGGCACCATCCCGGTCACCACGGGCAAGATGGGCCGCAAGGGCCAGTACATCGCAGTGCGGGTCGAGGCGCCGATCAGCGTCGAGACCGCCAACAGCCTGACCAAGGGAAGGCGCTAACATGACCGGCATGATCCTGGACGCCATCCTGATGCTGCTGCTGGTGGCCGCCCTCGGCTACGGCGTTCGCCTGGAGAAGAAGTTGAGCCAGCTCCGCGCCGGCCAGATCGCCTTCGCCGGCGCCGTGACCGAACTGAACGCCGCCTGCGCCCGCGCCGAGAACGCCCTGGGATCGCTCCGCGCCTCGGGCGAGGAAGCCGACCTCCTGCACGACCGCATCATCAAGGCCCGCACGCTGAAAACCGAGCTGGAGCAACTGATCACGCGGGCGGGGCGCTCTTCTCCCTCCCCCTCGGGGGAGGGTGGTCGGAGCGAAGCGGAGACCGGGTGGGGGCGGCAAGGCGAACCAGACTCCGATCGCCCGCGCGTTGCTGAGTCGCCCCCACCCGGTCGCTCCGCGACTACCCTCCCCCGCAGGGGGAGGGAGAACGTCAACGCCGAACCCACGCCCCCCGCCGCCGCCGACCCCGAGGACCGCGCCTTCCGCATGGCCGCCCTGGCCGAACGTATCCACGGCATGGCCACGCCGGTCCCCGCCGCCGCCGGCGCGGGCAACGTCCAGGCCATCCTGCACGCTCTGACCGCTAACCACGCCGCGAAGCAAACCCTCAACCGTGCGCGCGTAAACCTCGCCCCCGACGACGACATGTTCGCCGCCTAACGCTTTTTTGCGCCCCATGCCTCGCCCGCAGTAGCCGGCGACTTGAGGGCGAAACTGGACTGATGACGCAATGGCCAAGCTGCCCCGCCTCCTGCCCCTGATCGCCGTCGCCATCGGCGGGGTCGTGGCCGTGCGCGCCGTCGGTGCCGGGCCTGACCTGTTCCAGGGCGCCAGCGCCTGGGCCGCGGAAGCCACTGCCGCCGTTAGCGAAACCGTCGCCTCGCCCGCCGCCGCGCGCACGCCCCCGCCGGCTGTCTGCGCCCTGACGCCGGAGCAACTGGCCCAGCAGGCCGGCATCTCCCCGGCCGAACTGCGCATCATTCAGTCGCTCAGCGCCCGGCGCACCGAACTGGACGCCCGCGACGCCGACTTCGCCACCACCCTGCCGCTGATGGTCGCAGCCGAACAGAAGCTGGACGCAAAGATCACCGCCCTCAACGCCATCAAGGCCGAGGTCCAGGCACTGCTGGGTCAGGTCGACGAGCGCGAGGCTGCCGAGACCGCCCGTCTGGTCGCCGTCTATTCCGCCATGCGCCCGCGCGAGGCGGCGCCCATTTTCACGGCCCTCGACGACAGCGTGCGCCTCCCGATCGCCGCGGCCATGCGGCCGCGCGGCCTCTCGGCGATCCTGGCCCAGATGCCGGCCCCCGCCGCCCGCGAACTGACCGAGAAACTGGCGCGTCGCTTCCAAGCCCAGCAACTGGCCGCCCGCGCCGCCGCCGCCTCCGCCTCCGCTCCGGTCGCTCCGACCCAGGCCGCTGCGACGCCCCCGGCGCCGAACGCTCCGGCCCCGACCCCGACCCAGACCACCGCTCCGGCCGCCATGACGCCTCCGGCCGCCCAGCCGGCCGTCAACCGCGCCCCGGCCCGTACGCCCCCGCGCACCCCGGCGCGTCAGACGCCGCGCGCGACGACCTCGGCCGCCACGCCTCCCGCGCCGGCAGGGCCCCAGCCCTACGCCCCGACGCCGGCCGCGTCGGGCGCCGCCAACCCGGCCGCGCCGCGCCAGTCGGTTCAGTGATTCCCGGCTCCGTGCACCCCGGCGAAGGCCGGGGTCCAGATCACGGAGGCTGACCTCCGGGATGTCGCACCGCGTCCCCTGACCGGCTGCCCGCGCTTTCCATCTGGACCACGGCCTTCGCCGGGGTGCACGGTGCCGGAACAACAACAGGGGGAGACATCCATGGCGTTTGATTTCACCGGCAAGACCGTGATGGTCTTCGGCGGGACCTCCGGCATCAATCTCGGTATCGCAAAGGCTTTCGCCAGGGCCGGCGCAAAACTCGGCGTCGCCAGCCGCAGCCAGGACAAGGTCGATGCGGCCGTCGAGAGCCTGTCTCTTGACACGCCGGCGCTGGGCTACAGCCTCGACGTCCGCGACTTCGACGCGGTGAAGGCCGCGATCGCCGACTTCCGCGACAAGCGCGGCACGATCGACGTCCTGGTCTCCGGCGCGGCGGGCAACTTCCCGGTCCCGGCCGCCGCCCTCAGTTCCAACGGCTTCCGGACCGTCACCGATATCGACACCCTGGGCACCTTCCACGTGCTCCGCGCCCCCCACGAACACCTGACCAAACCGGGCGCCAGCATCATCAACATCACCGCGCCCCAGGCCTGGATTCCCATGGCGCTTCAGGTTCACGTCTGCGCCGCCAAGGCCGGCGTCGACATGATCACCAAGACCCTGGCCATCGAATGGGGCGGGGAGGGGGTGCGGGTGAACTCCGTCTCCCCGGGACCCATCGACGGGACTGAAGGCATAGACCGTCTTGCCCCCACACCGGAGGCCAAGGCCGCTGCCGCCCGCGCCGTGCCGCTCAACCGGCTGGGCACGGTCGACGACGTCGCCGACGTCTGTCTGTTCCTGGCCTCCGAATACGCCCGCTATGTCTCGGGCGTCGTCCTGCCCGCCGACGGCGGCTGGAGCGTGGGGCGCGGGTTCAGCGGCCTGGGTTAGTCCAGCGTTGTCGGATCGGGCGCGGGCGGCTATGCACCGCGCCTGTCACTTCCGAAGGCCCCGCCATGTCCGACACGCCCCCCGACCGTCTCTCGGTCAACCCGAACAACAAATACTATGACGCCGACGTGCTTCAGCGCGGCGTGGGCATCAAGTTCAAGGGCGAGGAAAAGACCAACGTCGACGAATACTGCGTCTCCGAAGGCTGGGTCCGGCTTGCCGTCGGCAAGGCTGTCGACCGCAAGGGCAATGCTCTGACCGTCAAACTCCAGGGCGAGGTCGAACCCTATTTCCAGAACAGCGTCGTCGAGGGCGAAGCCGAGGGCTGACGCCCTCTCCCCCGTCTTCAATCCTTTCGTCATCCTCCGGCCATGCGGAGCGTGGACCGGGGGAGGCGCGCGCGCGTGAACCTGTCGCGAGGTTCGCCGTTTCCGGCATCCTGCCTCGAGGATCGCCTTCTGCGCCGCCGTGGCCCCGGTCTTCGCTGCGCGTCGCCCTGAAATGAGGGGACAGATCGTTACCGACAAAGCGGGTCGCCGGGTGGGCGATGGACGCTTTCGAGCCATGACGCATGCCGCGGATCGGGCGAACCCGGACCCGATCTGGTTATGAGTCTCGCGCTCTTGTGGGCGCGTCGAGAAGCCGGATTGCTGAAAATGCCGGCCGCGTCTGTGGTCATTTTCAACTTCGCCTCGGGCAGGTCGATCGCCTCAACCTGACCTTCTACAGCCGCAGGAGAGGCATATCGGCAGGCTCGGTGATGACACGGAAACTCGGTCAAAGTTGGCAGGCTCCGCGATGCTGATCCGACGCGAGATGTTGTTCACTGCACGAGGACTATGAGCGCTACCGGACACAAATGTTGTTGGGCGGCGAGGTCTCAGTCAGACTCGCCCTGCGTCGGTTTCTGACATACAACAATCTGTCGCTGATGACTTTCCGGGTTCAGCGGTTGAGAGAGGCCGGCACCGCACGCCGCACGCTCCCGCCAAAATGGCTTGGGGAGCCTGTCGTGACCTATTTCTGTTTCGTCGAAAGCTCGCTAAGCGGGGTGCAGCATATGCAGCCGATGGACGCGGAGTCCGTCGATGGCGCCCGGACGGAAGCGGCGGGACTGTTGCGCCAGCACCGGCGGGCTTATGCGGCACATATCTTCTCGGAAGACCAGCATATCGCGACAATCCGAGCGCGCGACATCGTTTCCTCGTGAAGGGGATGCTCAACAACGCCTTTCTGCTGACGCTTCCGGCCCATGTTCAGGACCGGCTAGGCCGTTCCCTGGAGCCAATCCGGGTCTCCTCTGGGACGGACCTCTACCTTCCGCTTGACGAGGTGGATTGGGTCTACTTCCCGATTGCGGGCTTGATCTCGCTCATTTCCGTCATGCGCAACGGTGACGAAGCCGAGACCGGCATCGTCGGTCGAGAAGGCGCGCTTGGCATGGTGGAGGCGGCAGGCAGTGGTCGTATGCTTTATCGCGCCGTGGTGCAGATCGACTTGAACGCTGTCCGCATGCCAACAAGCGAATACCTCAGTCTGCTAAGGGGGAGCGTGGTGCTCCAACGCGCGGTGGCCCGTCATACGGAACTGAACCTGGCCGAGATCCGGCAGACGGCGGCGTGTCGGTCGCATCATAAGGTGCAGCCCCGTTTGGCGTGGTGGCTGCTCGAGTGCCAGGATCGAACGGGCTACGAAAGTTTGTATCTGACCCAGGAGTTTCTCGCCGCGATGCTGGGGGCTCAACGGACGACGCTGAACGCGGCGATCAGCGTGCTGAGGAAAGCTGGCCTGATCAGGGTTGGACGGGGGGCGATATATATCCTGGACCGGCCCGGCCTCGAACGAGCTTCCTGTGAGTGTTATTCGACCATCACCCGCTATCGGCAGGACATCGAACACACCGCGCCACATCGATCAGCCGCCTGAGGTGGAGAGAACCCTCCCGACCGACATGGAAGGGGCTGAATGTCGGTCGGGCGATCCCACCGCAAGGTTACACCGAGCGTCAGTCAAATAAGCTCGGATTTGGATCAGGCGACAGGGTGAGTCGGCTTGGCGACATTACGCGCTGGGGACCTGTCTGTGAGCCTCCGCAATGGGTCGGATCGGTCGTCGGCCTCCCGCCCGACAGCGGGCCTCGCGTCACCCGCCCAGCGGCGGACGCCCTGGAGGTCCCCTGGGCTGGGAAGTGAACCGTCCTCCTTTCAACCTTGACGATAGAACTCCTCTCACCGTCTCAGCGTTTGCCAGTGGTCGGGAGACGGAAATATTCGGGTTGTTCTTCCATCCTCGGCGCTCCGACGATGGCCGACCGGTGGCGATGCGGGTGGTGGCTGGTCAGCAAAGCGCGGCAACGACCGATGCACCGTCGCCCGTCATCTTGGATCGTGTCGCCGCGCCGCTCCCGGACGTTCAAACCGCTGCGACGCGCGACTGCCGCTCTCGGTGAAGAGCCGCCCGAGGATGACGAAAGTTGCGGGGAGGATTTATTCCTATCTTCCCCTTGCGTGACGGCCAGCGAGCCCCATGTTGTGGCCAGGCCCGTCAACGCGTCGGGCCCGGGATACACCGTGTCACGCAGTGCAATTCGGAGTTGACAATAAATGCCTGATTTTCTTCGAATTGCACTCTTGGACTCTGTTTTTTAGAGTCCAATCCGTCGGCCCAGCTGACCCTCAGACCAGTCGAATCGCCGACATCAGCCGCCCGAAGTCCGGCTCTCCTCTCTGGAATGCCCGCCGGTTCGAATAGAAGGCCGCCGCGTCGACGCAGGTGTCGTGCCCGGTCCAGGCCGCCTCGCCGACCCCCGCCTGTTCCAGCCGCCACAGGACAAATCCGGGCAGGTCGAACATCCGCTTGTCCGCCGTCGCGCCCTCGACGAAGAACCGCGCGGCGCCCGGATCATGGTGATCGAACCGCGCCTCGAAGTCGGCCCCGACCTCATACGAGGCCTGACCGATGCAGGGGCCGATCACGGCGACAATCCGGTCCGGTCGCGCGCCCAGCGCTTCCATCGCTGTCAGGGCGGAGTGCACGACCCCGCCCAGGGCCCCCTTCCAGCCCGCATGGACCGCGCCCACCACCCGCGCCTCGGCGTCGGCCAGCAGCACCGGCGCGCAGTCCGCCGTCAGCACAGCCGGGATCACCCCGACTGTCGCCGAGACCACGGCATCCCCCTCCGGCCGCTCCCCGGCCCACGGGCCGGTCGCGACGCGCGTCAGGCTGGAATGGATCTGGTAGCAGGCCGCCAGATCGTCGGGCTGGCCGCCCAGCGCCGCCGCCACCCGCCGCCGGTTCTCTTCGACCGCCGCCGGGTCGTCCGCCGACCCCAGGCCGGTGTTCAGCCCCTCGTAGAGCCCGGTCGAAACCCCGCCCCGCCGCGTGAAGAAGCCGTGGCGAAGGCCCGCCTTATCCAGCAGCGGATGGGTGATCGGCGTCGTCTCGGTCATGCCTCGAACCCCGGAACGGGCAGGCTGCGGGGCGAGAAGATCGCCGCCGCCTTGAACAGGCCGCCCATCTGGTCCGCCGCCGTCAGCCGCGCCAGCTGGCGGGCGATGACGGGTGCCGCCTCGGGCCTTCCCGAGGACAACCGCTCGGCCCGCGCTTCGATCCCAAGCCGCCTCAGGAACTCGCCCTGGCCGACGCAGCCCGTGACGTCGGCGCCGGTCCGGATCGCCGCCTCCTGCACCGCCGGGAAGTCGGCCCACTGGGTCAGGTCCGCCTCGCCCGGCGTCGCCAGCACATCGACCTTCGCATGCCGCCGCAAGCCCTGCAGCGTATCGCCCACGCCCGGCCGGTCGCGGCCGTAGTCGATCAGCAGGGCCGCCCCCGACGTCTCGTGCAGCAGGGCGCCCAGATCCCGCCCGAACGCGGCCTGCTGGTCCGAGACCTCGACCACCTGGCCCGGCTCGACGTCGAACTGCGGCCGTTCGAACCCGCCGGTGATCCCCACCAGTCCGAAGATCAGTCCGCCGTCGTCGGTCACCCCGACCCGCCGCTCGGCCCAGCCGCCGTCGGTCCGCACGAACTGACGCGCCGGCAGACAGTCCAGTACCTCGTTCGCGATCAGGATGACCGGCGCATCGGTGTCGATCTGGCCCAGCGACCCGACCCAGCGGGGCGAGACGTCAGCCTGGGCCAGCCTGCGCGCCTGAATCTCCCGCAAGGGCCCCGAGGGCTCGATGAGGATCAGGTCGCAGGCCTCAAGGAACCCCGGCGCGACGCGTGCTGCCCGCAGGGCATCGTCCATCAGGGCGCCGTCGCCGGGCCCGACCTCGACCAGCCGGAACCGCTCCGGCGCGCCCAGCCGATGCCAGGTCTCGACCGCCCACAGGCCGATCAGTTCGCCGAACATCTGGCTGACCAGGGGCGCAGTGATGAAGTCCCCGCCTTCGCCCAGCGCGGGCCGGGTCGCGTAGTAGCCGTCCCTGGGATCGTGCAGGCAGCGGGTGACATAGTCGGCTACTGTCATTGGCCCGGTCAGGGCGATCTCCCGCGCCAGTCGATCCTTCAGCGACATCTCAGCCTGCGGCGGCGACCGGAGGACGCTTCCACGCGCGGTGGATCAACCACGCCCCGACCAGGATCATCGGGATCGACAGCATCATCCCCATGGTCAGGCCGAGCGGGAAATTCTCCATCCCGGCGTCGGGCTGGCGCACATTCTCCAGCAGCGCCCGCGACGCGCCGTAGCCGACGAGGAACAGGCCGGTGACATAGCCGGGCTTGGCCAGCAGCTTCCATTTCCAGACCGCCAGGCCGAGCACGATGAAGAGCAGAACCCCCTCAAGCCCCGCCTCGTACAGCTGGCTCGGGTGACGCGGTTCGTTTCCGGCCGGGCAGAAGCCGTACATCTGTTCGATGCGGGCGTTGCAGAAGCGGATGGCCCAGGGCACGTCCGTCGTCCGCCCCCACAGCTCGCCGTTCACGAAGTTCGCCATCCGTCCGAAGAGCAGGCCGATCGGCGCGGCCGCCAGGGCCATGTCGCCGATGCTCAGCGCATTGGCCTTCGTCCTCCAGGCGTAGATCAGCACCGCAAGCGTGCAGCCCAGCATCCCGCCGTGGAACGACATCCCGCCGGTCCAGAGCTGGAACAGCTCAAGCCGCTCGCCGAGGCTCGAACCCGTGAACAGCTGCAGGAACAGGACCGGCTTGTAGAACAGGGCGTAACCGAACCGGCCGCCCAGGATGATGCCGAGGGTGATCCACAGGATCAGGTCGTCCAGCTGCGGGCCCGCCAGTGGCGGCTTGCCCGGCGCCCAGACCCGGTCGCTCTTGAGGATCCGCGCGGCATAGATCCAGCCCAGCACGATGCCGGCCACATAGGCAAGGGCGTACCAGCGGATCGGCAATGGCCCCAGATGGATCAGGACCGGATCGAACTCGGGAAAGGTCAAGCAAGGCTCCTGCGACGGTTCGCTCCGCCTTTAGCAAGCGTCGCTCGGTCGCGCGAGCGTGACACGTTTCGGCCCCGATTGCCCCCAATCAGGGGTGTCTGGAAAGGTTTCGTTCACCATATCAGGCAACCTTCCCTTAACGACGCCCGCCGCTCGCGGGCCGGAGACGACCATGCAGACGCGCAACCCCATCCTCGACGAGTTCGCCAAGCTCTCGACCAGCGCCATGGGCCTGGCCCAGGCCGCCGGCGAGGAAGCCAAGGCGGCCTTCCGCGCCCAGTCCGACCGCGTCGTCGCCGAGATGGACCTGGTCCGGCGCGACGAGTTCGACGCTCTGAAGGCTGAGGTCGCCGCGCTGCGCGCCGAGCTGGCGACGCTGAGAGCCGCCCCGACCAAGGCGAAGAAGCCTCAGACGGGAACCTCCACAGATGGAACTCGTCTCCCGGACGCAGCCGGTTGAGCCGAATCTCCGAACACGCCTACCGTCTTTTCGAAGGCGGCCCTGAGTCGCCCGAGACCTTGTCGTCCCTGCCCTCCCGCGAGATCGAGTTCACCTGATGGATGCTGCCGGACCCCAAGAGGTCGACGTCCCCTACGATCCGCTTGACGTGGTCGAGCATGTGCTGAACGCCGAGAACCTCCCGTTCGACCGGACGGACGACGGCGACCTTGCCTTCGCTCTGGCCGGGGACTGGAAGGACTACGAACTCTGGTTCGCATGGCGCCCCGAGGGCGACTGCCTGCAGCTGTGCTGCGCCCTGGACCTGCGCGCGACCAAGTCCCGCCGCAACGCCGCCTACGAGCTCGTCTCCATGGTCAACCAGCGCACCTGGATGGGCCATTTCGAGGTCTGGTCCGAGGATGGCGAGATCGTCTTCCGTCACTCCCTGGCCCTGCCGCACGGCGAGCGGCCGACCCTGGCCCAGGCCGCGTCGATGATCGATGCCGCCGTCGAGGCCGCCGACCGCTACTACCCGGCCTTCGACTTCATGATCCGCGGCCACAAGAAGCCCCAGGATGCGATCGACAGCTGCCTGTTCGAGACCGTCGGCACGGCCTGATCCTCCGCGAGGGCTCTGATGCAGGTCACCCTCCTCGGCCACGGCCGCCTCGGCTCCGCGATCGCCGAGGGCTGGCGGCTGACCGGGACGGTTCCTTGCCCCACCGTCCTGACCCGCGCCGTCCCGCCGGTCTGCCCGCCTGACACCCTTGCCCTGGTGATCGCCGTCAAGCCCGCCGCCTGGCGCCAGGCCGTCGCTCCGATTCTGGCGACCCTGCCGGCCGACGCGACCGTGATCTCCGTCATGGCCGGCGTCCGCGCCGCTGACCTGTCCGCCGCCTTGCCGGGCCGGGCCGTGGCCCGCGTCATGCCCACGACCGCCGTGGCCCAAGCTCAGGGCGTCGCCGCCATCTGGTCCGATGATGCCGCCGCGCGCGCCCTGGCCCACGCCCTGTTCGACCCTGTCGCCGACACGGTCGATCTCGACGAGGAAGTACTGATCGACGCCGCAACAGCCGTGGCCGGCTCGGCGCCGGCCTTCTTCTACGCCCTCGCCCAGGCTCTGGCGGCGGCCGGAGTGGCGGAAGGGCTGACCCCGGACGCAGCCGAACGCCTGACGCGCGGCGCGCTGCGCTCGGCAGGATCAGGCGCGGCTACCGAGGCGTCGCTCGAAGCCCTGATCGCCCGCATCGCGTCACCCGGCGGCACCACCCAAGCGGGCCTTATGGCGTTCGCCGAGGGACACGGACTGGCTTCGGCGGCCAGCACCGCCGTAGCCGCCGCCGTGCGCCGGGCCCACGGTTTGACCGGCGACTGAAGCAGTCGCCGAGCGCGTTGATCAGTTGGCGACGGTCCGTGACCAGAGGCCGGTCACACGGCTGTCGGTGTAGGGGCCGGTGATCTGGGCGACGCACACGAGCATCGGGCGGCTGGTCATGGTGCCGGCCCCCACCCTCACCTGACTTCCGTTGCAGGTCTCGACGTTGCTGCTGAACGCTCCGATAAACCCTGTAGCAGGGCACCCGCTGGGCATGTCCACCCGGAAGACATAACCCCGCTCTGTGGCGACGTAGACGGTCCGATCGTCGACTCTATTGACATTGATAACCGGGCCGGTCCGGACACAGGCACTGGGAGCCTGATAGGCCGTTTGGGTCTGGCTCGGGGCGGCCGTATTCGCCGCCGCGCACGCGGACAGGCCGCCAGCGCACACGAGAAGAGCCGGCAACATCGAAAGGCGTTTCGCACCAGTCATCTCGAACCCTCTTCTGGTTGAAACAACGATGCCACTATCGGGCGCGCAACGCAATCTATGCGTTTACGCAAAGTCTAGCGGGCGACCAGCCGGCCTGAGGCGAGATTGTTCGCTAACCGGTCGTAAGTCTGCTCGGCGTCCTGCCAGGTGTTGTAGCCCCGCACCTCGGCGATCGAACTCGAATAGTTCGAATAGCGCACCGGCAGTCGCTGGCCGTCGGCGGTGACGACCTCACCCTCCACCGTTGCGCCCCCGATGGAGAAGCTGTCCATGATCGACAGTCCGGGCCTGTCGGCGGCCTGCTGCCAGGTCGGACGGTTCGGCTTCAGGTCGGTGATCACGAGGTTGATGGTCGCGCCTTCGAGCGCGCCGTCGCGGGCCAGGCGACGTTCGACGACCGTCTGCAGCCGTTCAAGCTGGCGATCCACGTCGCGTTGACCGAGCCTGTTGACCTCTTCGGTCAGATCGCCGCCAACGGTCACCGTCACCTGCGGCGTCTGGGCGAATGCGGGCGCCGCGAGGGCCGCGGCGAGAGCGAGCGGGGCGAGAAAGGCGAAGCTGCGCATGACGATCTCCGGGAGGTCCTTGTCACAGGGAAGATGGGCTCGGCGGCCCGTCTCCGCAATCCTTGCGCAAGGGCCGCGCCCGATAGACGCCACCGTGACGCAGATGCTTTCAGCCCGGGAGGCGGATCAGCGCCCGCAGGCCCCCCAGATCACTGCGCGCCAGGGTGATGTCGCCGCCGTGCCCCCGCGCCACGTCCCGCGCGATGGCCAGGCCGAGCCCGACGCCCTTTCGGTTCTGGTTGCGGCTCTGGTCCAGCCGACTGAACGGGCGGAAGGCCTCCTCGTGCATGTCGTCGGGAATGCCCGGACCGTCGTCCTCGATCGCGATCTCCAGTCCGCCGGACGCCAGAGCCCGCGCCGACAGCCGCACATGGTCTCCATGCGCCGCCGCATTGCCCGCGAGGTTGGCCAGGGCGCGCTTGAAGGCCAGGGGGCGCAGCGAGGCGGTCAGGTCGGCGGGCGCGGCGATCTCGACCTCGGCCCCCGCCCGTTTCACGTCCTCGCCTGCCGCCTTCAGCAGGGCCGAGACATCGACGGGTTGCGTCGCCTCGCCGGCCTCGCCCTTCGCGAAGGCGAGGTATTCGTCGATCATATGCTCCATCTCGTCGAGGTCGCCCTTCATGGCGGCCTGACGCTTGAACTGCGGGGCCAGCTCCAGCTCCAGCCGCAGCCGGGTCAGGGGCGTGCGCAGGTCGTGGCTGACCGAGGCCAGCAAGGCTGTCCGCTGTTCGATATGCCGCTGGATCCGGTCGCGCATGGCCAGGAAGGCGACCGCCGCCTGACGCACCTCGCGCGCGCCATGCGGCTTGAATTTCGGCGACATTTCGCCCCGACCGAAGGCTTCCGCCGCCTCGGCCAGCCGCTCGATGGCGCGGACCTGATTGCGGATGAACAGGATGGCCACACTCATCAGCAGCACCGTCGCCAGCATCAGCCACAGGACGAAGATATGCGCCTGGGTCGCCACGGCCCGCTCCCGCGGCGCGATAATGCGCAGCACCCCTGTCGGCTGCTGTACCTGGATGTCGACATAGGCGGGATAGCGGGTCGTATCGAACCAGAAGGGCTGGTCCAGACGCGACGCCAGCGCCGCCTCCAGTGTCCGGTCCACCACCCCGATCGCCCCGCGTCGCTGTTCCTCGGGCAGGGTGGCGCCGGGCCGCAGCGCGATCGACAACTGCATCGATCGCTCGCCCCGGTCGGCGATCACCGCCAGGTTCGCCTCGGTCGGTTCGTCGCGATAGCTCTCCGCCGCCCAGGCCACGTCACCGGCCAGCCCCTCGGACAGCCGCGCCGTCACCGTCTGCCAGTGCATGTCGAAGAAGGCCCAGGTCACCGCCCCCTGCATGATCAGGATCGGCAGGACGATGATCAGCAGCGACCGGCCCCAGAGCGATGTCGGCAACTGCCGCTTCAGAAACCGCGCCAGGACGGGGAAGGGCAGCAGCCTCATGTCAGTCGGGCGCCAGCATATAGCCCACGCCACGCACCGTCTGGAGATAGCGCGGGTTCTTCGGATCGGCTTCCAGCTTCCTGCGCAGGCGGGTCACCTGAACATCGACCGCGCGGCCGGTGATGTCGGCCGTGTCCGGCGACAGGTCCATCCGCTCGACCGGCGCGTGGGCGTGCAGGGCGAGCGTCTTCAGCAACTGCCCCTCGGCCTCGGTCAGCCGCATCGGCGCGCCGTCACGGGTCAGCTCAAGGCGCTCCAGATCAAACGTGGCCGTGCCCAGCTTGATCTCGCGCGGCATGATCGGCTTCACGCCTGTCCGTCTCAGAATGGCGTCGATACGCAGGGCCAGTTCCTTCGGGTCGAAGGGCTTGGACATATAGTCGTCGGCGCCGCGCGACAGGCCATCGATCCGGTCCGATGCCTCGCCGCGCGCGGTCAGCAGCAACACGGGCGTCCTGGACAGTTGCGCCTTTGACCGCACCCAGGTGGTCAGCTCCAGCCCGCTCTCGCCCGGCATCATCACGTCCAGCACGACCAGGTCGAACTCGATCAACTCCATCAGGCGACGCGCCGCCGCGGCGTGCGCGGCCCCGGTCACGCGATAGCCCTCGCGCGCCAGATACTCCTTCAGCAGCTCGCGAATCCGGTCGTCGTCGTCGACGATCAGCAGGTGGCGACCAACGCCGGCGCCCGCCACAGGCCCTGAACGGCTGCTGCTCATGCGAACATTCCCGTGCGCGCGCCGTTGACCTTCGGCGCTTCGGGCGTTCTAACCGGCAAATCTGCGCAGGAGACGTTGTTCAATGGCCTTGGTTCCTTTCGACGATCGTGACGGTTGGATCTGGATGAATGGTGAATTCATTCCGTGGCGGGAAGCGAAAACGCACGTTTTGACCCACGCCCTTCACTACGGCTCGTCGGTGTTCGAGGGTGAGCGTATGTATGGCGGGGAAATCTTCAAGCTGACAGAGCATTCCGAGCGTTTGGCCCGGTCCGCGAACCTGCTGGACTTCGAGCTGCCTTACAGCACCGCTGAAATCGATCAGGCCTGCAGGGAAACCTGCGCGAAGATGGGCATGGAGGACGCCTACGTCCGCCCCGTCGCCTACCTCGGCCCGGAACAGGTCAGTGTCTCGGCCCTGAACAACAAGGTCCACGTCGCCATCGCCGTTTGGGACTGGCCCAGCTATTTCGACCCCGAGGTCAAGAAGAAGGGCATCAAGCTGGAGTGGGCCAAGTGGCGCCGCCCCGACCCGCTGACGGCCCCGACGACGGCCAAGGCCGCCGGCCTCTACATGATCTGCACCATGTCCAAGAATGCGGCCGAGAAGCGCGGCTTTGCGGACGCCATGATGCTGGATTGGCGCGGCTATGTCGCCGAGGCGACCGGCGCCAACGTCTTCTTCGTCCAGGACGGCGTGATCCACACGCCGGACGTGACCCACATCCTGAACGGCATCACCCGGCAGACGGTCATCGACCTCGCCGAGGCCAAGGGCATCGAGGTCGTGGTGCGCCACATTCGGCCCGAAGAACTGTCGACCTTCAGCGAATGCTTCCTGACCGGTTCGGCCGCCGAGGTGACGCCGGTCCAGTCGATCGGCGAGTACGCCTTCACGCCGGGCGACCTGTCGCTGACCCTCATGGACGACTACGGCAAGCTGGTTCGCCGCATCAAGTAAGACGACGCCTTCGAGACAAGACGCACGGCCCGGCGGCGACGCCGGGCCGTTCTGCCTTGTGGGCTGCGACAAATGGACTTGCGGCCCGGCGCGCACTGGCGTTCAACCGGGACGGACCCGGCGACGCCGGTGTGGGGAAGACCGTCGTTTCCATGTTCAGCATTCTGAATCTTCAGAGCCTTCTGGGCCTGTTCGTCATTGTCGCCGCCTGCTGGGCGCTGTCGGAGAACAAGCGCGCCTTTCCCTGGCGGCTGACGCTGGGCGCCATCGGCGTGCAGGCCGTGCTGGTGCTGGCCCTGTTCGCCATCCCGGGCTCGCAGACGGTGCTCGCCGCGATCACCGGCGCCGTCGACGGCCTGTCGCGTGCCACGTCCGAGGGGGCGAAATTCGTGTTCGGCTATCTCGCCGGCGGCGACCAGCCCTATGCCGTGACCAACGCGGGCGGCCTGTTCACCTTCGCCTTCAACGTCCTGCCGATGATCCTTGTGATCTCGGCCCTGTCGGCGTTGCTGTGGCACTGGAAGATCCTGAAGTGGCTGACGCACGGCTTCGGCATCCTGTTCCAGAAGACCATGGGCCTGGGCGGAGCCTCGGCCCTGGCGGTCGCGGCCAATATCTTCCTCGGCATGATCGAGAGTCCGATCGTGATCCGGGCCTATCTCGACAAGCTGACCCGGTCCGAGATTTTCCTCATGATGGTCGTAGGCTTGGCGACGGTCGCCGGCTCGACCATGGTGGCCTATGCGACCATCCTTTCGGCGACCCTGCCGAACGCCGCCGGTCATGTGCTGGTGGCCTCCATTGTTTCTGCGCCCGCGGGCGTTCTGCTGGCCCGCATCATCATCCCTGAAAAGCCGGGCGAGGGCGGTCAGGTGGCGGACTATGGCTCAGCGCTGAAATACGACTCGGCCATCGATGCCATCGTCAAGGGCACGGCCGACGGCCTGATGGTTGTCCTCAACATCTCCGCCGTCCTGATCGTCTTCGTGGCCCTGGTCGCCCTGGTGAACATCATGCTGGGCGGGTTCTGGCTGTTCGGCGATCACATCACGGTCGAACGCCTGCTGGGCTGGATCTTCATGCCCCTGGCCTGGCTCATCGGCATCGACTGGTCCGAGGCGGGCAAGGCGGGCTGGCTGCTGGGTGTCAAGCTGACCCTGACCGAGTTCGTGGCCTTCATGCGTCTGGGCGAGGTTCCGGCCGGCGAGATGAGCGAGCGCACCCGGATGCTGCTGACCTATGCCCTGTGCGGCTTCGCCAACATCGGCTCGGTCGGGATCACGGTCACCGGTCTGTCGGTCCTGATTCCCGAGCGCCGCGAAGAGGTGCTGGGCATGGTGTGGAAAGCGCTGTTCGCCGGATTCCTGGCGACCTTGATGACGGCGGCGGTTGTCGGCGCCATGCCAGCCTCCATATTCCGCTGAACCGGAGACCCGCTCTATGAAGCTCTACGACAGCCACCGCGCCCCCAATCCCCGGCGCGTCCGCTGGGTCATGGCCGAGAAGGGCATCGAGGACGTCGAGATCGTGCCTATCGACATCATGTCGGGCGAGCACAAGGCGCCGGAATATCGAGCCCGCGTGGGCGTCCCCCACGTCCCCGCGCTGGAGCTGGACGATGGCACCACCATCTCGGAGTCCGTCGCCATCGGCCGCTATCTGGAGTCGATGTATCCGGAGCCGAACCTGTTCGGAGTCGACGCCCGCGAACAGGCCATCGTCGAGATGTGGACCCGCCGCTGCGAGTTCTATCTGGCCAACCCGATCATGCTGAACGTGCGCCTGACCCACCCCGCCCTGGCCATCCTGGAGGCTGCCCAGACCGAGGTCGCGGACTACAACCGGCTGTCGGCTGAGCGGTTCATGAAGACGCTGGACCGGCACCTGGCCGACCATTCCTTCATCGCCCTGGATCGGTTCACCATCGCCGATATCGTCGGCGTCGTGGGGCTGGATTTCGCCAGGCTCGTCAAATACCGCCCGCCAGAGGAGTTCACCCACCTGTACCGCTGGCTGGACGACTGCCGCGCGAGACCGGCGGCCAAGGCGGGGGTGTGATCAGCGCGGCGTGAATTTCCGGATGATCCCGCTGTAGGTCATCAACGTCCGCTCGCCCGTGCTGATCTGGCCCCGCACGAAGATCAGCGATCCGCCGGCGCGCACCACTTCGCCCGTCGCCTCGACCAATTCGCCGACATAGGCCCCGTCGATCAGGGTGGAATCGAGCTGTACGGTCACGCCGTTCATTCCCTCCATCTGCTGATACGCGGTCTGGAACAGGGCGATGTCGGCGAAGGTCATCAGGCAGCCACCGTGCATCCTGTGCCCTGCGTTCATGTGTTTGGGCTCGGCACGGAAGGCGCAGCGCATCCTCCCATCCGGATCCGGCTTGAAGTAGAAGGGACCCACGACCTGATCGAAGGTGCCGTGCAGGTCGTACGTCTGCCAACCTGTGAACTCGCCCTCCGTGACCGTGATCTTCTCGACCATTTCCGAACTCGCCTTCTTTTCACTGTCGCAGTGCAGCATATAGGCCCCATGAGCGATCCAATCGAAGCAGCAATTTTCGAGACCCTGGCGAAAGCTGACCCCAAGGGCGTCGGCGGCAAGTCCGTGGAGCCGGCGGATGTGGCCAAACATATCCAGACCGAACAGTGGCAGCGCGTCCTGCCCAAGGTCCGGGCGACCGCGCTTGGCCTGATGCGTCAGGGCAAATTGACCATCACCAAGAAGGGCAAGGTCGTCGATCCGACCAACTTCCGCGGCGTGACCCGTCTGCGCCTGCCGACCGAGGCGGAGACCGCTGCGGCGCTTGCCGCCCTGCCGCCCAAGGCGAATGAAGACGCCGACGACTAGATCCGAGCATCCCCGCCTTCACGGGGATGAGCGGAAAGGGGAGTGCCTCGAAGACGTCCTTTCGGATATTCGGGCCTGCCGGGCGTGTCTCGGCGACCTGCCGCACGAACCGCGACCGGTGGTCCGGGTCTTTCCCGAGACCCGCCTGCTGATCTGCGGCCAGGCGCCCGGCCGTCGGGTGCATGAGAGCGGGATGCCCTTCACCGATCCGTCCGGCGACCGGCTGCGCGACTGGATGGGCGTGGACGACGAGGCCTTCTACGACGACCACCGCATCGGCGTGGCGGCCCAAGCCTTCTGCTATCCCGGCACGGCGCCCCCGAAAAATGGAAGAAGCGGCGGCGACTATCCGCCGCCGAAGCGCTGCGCGACCCTGTGGCGACCCAGGCTGCTGGAGGCCCTGCCCCGGATGGAGCTGACCCTGCTGGTCGGCGGCCATGCCCAGGTCTGGGCGCTCAGTGAACGGGCCAGGGCCAATATGACCGACACCGTCCGCGCCTGGCGGGAGTACGCCCCTGACATCCTGCCCATGCCCCATCCGTCGTGGCGGAACACCGCCTGGCTCAGGCGCAATCCGTGGTTCGAGGCCGAGGTCGTGCCGTATCTTCGCCAAAGGGTCCGGGGCATCCTGTCCACATGATCCGCGCGCTAGCCCTGTCCATGATGCTGCTAGGCCTCGCCGCCTGCGCCACGCCCCATGTCCAGCCGCCGTTGACGCCGCCCGCAGGTTTCGCCGGTCCCCGCATCGAGCGGGGCGCCTTCGTTGTCGATGACGGGGCGAGGTTGCCCTACCTGCGCTGGGGACCCGAGGAGCCGGAGGTCATCGTTATCGGCCTGCACGGCATGAACGACCATGCCGCCGCCTTCCGACTCGCGGGTCCGTGGTGGGCGGAGCGCGGCATCGCCACCTACGCCTATGACCAGCGCGGCTTCGGCGCGTCCCCCGGTCGGGGCGTGTGGGCGGGCGAGGCCCGGATGGCGGAGGATCTGCGCACGGTCGTCGCCCTGGTCCGCGCCCGCCATCCGACCGCCCGCATCGCGGTGGCGGGAGAGAGTATGGGCGGGGCAGTCGCCATCTCGGCCTTCGCATCGGATCGGCCGCCTGTCGCCGACCAGTTGATCCTGCTGGCCCCCGCTGTCTGGGGCTGGTCCAGCCAGAGCCTGCCCAACCGCGCCAGCCTGTGGGCCGCAGCGCGGCTGATGGGGTCTCGCTCGATTACGCCGCCGGATTGGGCTGTCCGGCGCATCCGGGCCACAGATAACCTGATCGAACTGGTCGCCAACGGGAACGATCCGGGCTTCATCCGCTCGACGCGGTTCGACGCCCTGTCCGGCCTCGTCGATTTGATGGAGAGCGCGACCCTCAAGCTGGGGCAGGTGAGGGCGCCGACGCTGCTGCTATACGGCGCCAAGGACCAGATTATCGAACAGGGTCCCATGCGCCGTGCCCTGATCCGCGCCGGCGATCCGCCGAACCTGCGCACCGGCTGGTATCCCGACGGCTGGCACCTGCTGAACCGCGACTGGCAGGCGGAGGTGATGTTCCGCGATGTCGAGGCCCTGCTGCGCGATCCGGACGCGGCCCTGCCGTCCGGCGCCGGCCCGGTGCTGGACGAACTTGGACGTTAACCCCGAAAATCGGCGAGCTAACCCTGACACTTAAACCGCCGTTAACCACGCGGGCGGCAGTTTCTGCCTAGCGAGGGCAGTCGGCTCCCCCGTGACAGTATTTGGGCGGGGACGCGTGGGCGGCTTCACGGCGGCGTTGCAGAGATTTGGGATTGGGCGGCTTGCCATGGTCCTCGGCGTCGGGGCCGGCGTCGCCGCCGTCCTGGTGGCCTTGATGCTGCGCGTCGGCCAGGCGCCGGACGCCCTGCTGTATTCCAACCTCGACCTGCGCGAGGCCGGCGAGATCACGTCCTCGCTGGACCAGGCGGGCATCAAATATTCCACCCGTGGCGACGGCTCGACCATCATGGTCAATCGCGACGACGTCGGCACGGCCCGCCTAATGCTGGCCGGCAAGGGGCTCGTGAGCTCCGGCTCTGTGGGCTACGAGCTGTTCGACAACCAGTCGGTGCTGGGCCAGACCGAGTTCCAGCAGCAGATTTCGGAACAGCGCGCCCTGCAGGGCGAACTGTCCCGCACCATCATGTCCATGCGCGGCATCTCTTCGGCCCGCGTGCAGATCGCCTTGCCGCGCCGCGAACTGTTCGCCCAGGACGCCGCCGAGCCCACCGCCGCCGTCGTCGTCGGCCTGGGCGGTCGCGCCCTGAGCGCCGACCAGGTTCGCGCCATCCGCAATGTCGTCGCCTCGTCCGTGCCGAACCTGAAGCCCGGCAAGGTCACCGTGGTCGACGAGACCAACCAGACCCTCGCTGCAGCCGACGATGAGGAGGGCTTCTCCTCCGCCAACGCCGAGGCCGCCAAAACCAACACCGAGGCCCAGCTTCAGGCCCGTATCAAGGATCTGGTCGAGGGTGTTGTCGGGCCGGGCGCCGCGCGGGTCCAGGTCACCGCCGACATCGACATGAGCCGCTCCACCACCCAGGAGCAGAAATACGATCCCGACGGCCAGGTTGTCCGTTCGACCTCGACCAACGGCGCCCAGTCCCAGAACACCGAGGGTACGCCCGACGGCGGCGCTACCGCAACGAACAACATCCCTGGCGGGGCGGCGCCCGCCAACGCGGCAGCCGGCTCGACCGAGAGCACGACGGGCGAGACCACCAACTACGAGATTTCCAATACCACCACGACCACGACCAAGGAGCCGGGCGAGGTGCGCAAGCTGTCGGTGGCCGTGGCCGTGGACGGAAAGCTGACTCCGCCCGCCGAGGCCGGCGGCGAGCCGAGCTACACCGCCCGCACGCCGGAAGAAATCACCCAGATCGAGGATCTGGTGAAGGCGGCAATGGGCTTCGACCAGACGCGGGGCGACCAGGTGCGGGTCACTAACGTGCGCTTCAACCGGGATGCCCTGGTGTCGGCCGGGGGCACCGATGGCGGCTCGCCGCTGTTCAACTTCACCAAGAACGACATCATGCGCGGGGTCGAGCTGCTCGTTCTCCTGATCACCGGCCTGCTGCTGATCTTCTTCGTCCTGCGACCGCTGCTGAAGTCGGCGACCGGGCCCGGCGGCATGCCCGCCCTGGCCGGCGCGGGCGGCGGCCAGATCGGCGTCACCTCTTTGCAAACCAGCGTCGTCGGTGCCGCGGGCCAGCTGGCCGGTCCGTCTGACATGGATCAGCGGCTCGACATCGCCCGTATCGAGGGTCAGGTGAAGGCGTCGTCCGTCAAGAAGGTCGCGGACTTCGTCGAGAAGCATCCCGATGAGTCGACGTCCATCCTGCGCAGCTGGGTCCACGAAGGCTGATGGTCGCCAGGATGGCAAACAAGAAAGCATCCGTCGACGACGCCAAGAAGCTGTCCGGCCCGGAAAAGGCGGCGGTCATCCTGCTGTCGCTTGGCGAGGAGCACACCCGCCTGTGGCAGGGTCTTGACGACGAAGAGGTCAAGGAAATCTCCCAGGCCATGGCCGGCCTCGGCACTGTCAGCTCGACGGTGGTCGAGGAGTTGCTGATCGAGTTCGTCTCCGGCATGTCCGGCTCCGGCACGATCATGGGCAGCTTCGAACAGACGCAGCGCCTGCTGGCCTCTTTCATGCCCTCCGACCGCGTCGAAGGGCTGATGGAGGAAATCCGCGGTCCCGCCGGCCGGACCATGTGGGACAAGCTCGGCAATGTGAACGAGGCGGTCCTCGCCAACTATCTGAAGAACGAATACCCGCAGACGGTCGCCGTGATCCTGTCCAAGGTTAAGCCCGACCACGCCGCTCGCGTGCTGACCTCCCTGCCCGAGGATTTCGCCCTCGAATGCGTCCAGCGCATGCTGCGCATGGAGCCGGTCCAGCGCGAAATTCTCGACAAGATCGAACAGACGCTGCGCAACGAGTTCATGTCGAACCTGGCCCGCACCTCCAAGCGCGACAGCCACGAGGCGATGGCCGACATCTTCAACTCGTTCGACCGCCAGACCGAGGCCCGGTTCATCGGCGCCCTGGAAGAGCGCAATCGTGAGTCCGCCGAACGCATTCGCGCACTGATGTTCGTCTTCGAGGATCTGAGCAAGCTGGACCCGGGCGGCGTCCAGACCCTGCTGCGGTCGGTCGAGAAGGATTCCCTCGGCCTGGCCCTGAAGGGCGCCTCGGAAAGCCTGCGCGAGATGTTCTTTACCAACATGTCCGAGCGGGCGTCCAAGATCATGCGCGAGGACATGGAATCCATGGGGCCCGTGCGCCTGAAGGATGTCGACACCGCCCAGATGGCCATGGTCCAGGTCGCCAAGGATCTGGCGGCGCGCGGTGAGATCATGCTGGCCGGTGCGGCCGGCGACGACGAGTTGATCTACTGACATGACCGATCACGCTCCCATCACCAGCCGCCCCTTCGCCTTCGACACCGAGTTCGACGGCGCGGGCTCTGTCGTGCACGCCTCCGAGTTCCGTCCGACCAAGCGCGCCTACATGCCGTCCGAGGTCGAGGCCCTGGTCGCCCAGGCCCGGTTCGAGGCGCGCGAGTCGGCCCTGGCCGAGGCCGCCAGCATCGAGGCCATGGGCGTCGCCGCCATCGGTCAGGCCATGGGCCAGGCCATTCCGGCCCTGACCCATGTCGCCCAGACCCATCGCGAGCAATCGGCCGGTCTCGCGCTCGCCGCCGCCCGCGTCATCGCCGCCGCCGCCCTGGAGCGGCTACCGATCGGCCCGCTGCAATCGGCGCTGGAAAGCCTGGGCCAGGAGATCGACAGCTCGCCCCGTCTCGTGGTCCGCGCCTCGGGCCTGGAGCCCGGGGTCCAGGAGAGGATCCAGGCGATCTGTATCGATGCCGGCTTCACCGGCATGGTCGCCTTCCGCGAAGACCTGTCCCTGCCGCTCGCGGCCTTCCAGCTGGAATGGGCCGACGGCCGGGCCGACTTCGATCCCGCCGCCGCCGCCGACCGGATCGCCGCCGCCCTGGCCTCCGCCCTCGCCGCCGAGGCCGGGCATGCCGAACCCCTCATCAACGGAAGTGACCTCTGATGGCCGCCGACGATCTCGCCCTCGAAGAGTTTCCCGAGTCGACATCCCTCGCCATGATGGACGAGGCCGGGGACAAGTCCGCCGCCGACCTGTCGACCGTCTTCGACGTGCCGGTCAATATCTCCGCCGTCCTGGGCAAGGCCCACATGACGGTGGCTCAGCTGCTGAAGCTCAATCGCGGGTCGGTGCTCGAGCTGGACCGCAAGGTCGGCGAGGCCATCGACATCTTCGTCAACAACCGTCTGGTCGCGCGCGGGGAAGTCGTCGTCGTCGAGGATCGCCTGGGCGTGACCATGACGGAAATCATCAAGACAGAGGATTCGGCCGCCTAGGGCGCGCCGGTTCCGGTACGGATTAAGGGAGAAGACCCATGCGGCTTCTGGTGGTCGGACGGCTTTCGGGACAGCTCGCGGCGGCGGTGAAGATGGCCATGGCGCACGGCGCCAAGGTCAGCCACGTCGAACGCACGGATCAGGCGACGGAACAGCTCCGGCGCGGGCAGGGGGCCGACCTGCTGATGGTCGACTACAATCTCGACATCGGGGCCCTGATCGCCGCCAACGACGCCGAGCGGATCTTCGTGCCGGTCGTCGCCTGCGGCGTCGACAACGACGCCGAAAAAGCCGCCGCCGCCATTCGCGCCGGAGCCAAGGAGTTCATCCCGCTTCCGCCTGACGCCGACCTGATCGCCGCCGTCCTGGCCGCCGTCGCCGACGACGAGCGCCCGCTGATCTCGGCCGATCCGTCGATGCAGGCCGTGATCAAACTGGCCGACCAGGTCGCGCGCTCGGAAGCCTCCATCCTGATCACCGGCGAAAGCGGCGTCGGTAAGGAAGTGATGGCGCGCTATCTGCACCAGCAATCCAAGCGCGCCGAACGGGCCTTCATCAGCGTCAATTGCGCCGCCATCCCGGACAACCTGCTGGAATCCGAATTGTTCGGGCACGAGAAGGGCGCCTTCACGGGCGCCGTCGCCCGCCGGATCGGCAAGTTCGAGGAGGCCGACGGCGGTACGCTGCTACTGGACGAAATCTCGGAGATGGACGCCCGGCTTCAGGCCAAGCTGCTGCGCGCGATCCAGGAGCGGGTCATCGACCGCGTCGGCGGCACCAAGCCTGTGCCCGTCAACATTCGCATCCTCGCCACCTCCAACCGCGACCTGGCCAAGGCCGTGGCGGAGGGCGTGTTCCGCGAAGACCTGCTGTATCGCCTGAATGTCGTGAACCTCCGTCTTCCGTCTCTGCGCGAACGTCCCGGCGACGTGGCCGTGCTGGCCGATCACTTCGTCAAAAAATACGCCGCCGCCAACGGCGTGCCGGCCCGGCCGCTGTCGCAGGATGCTCGCCTCGCACTCGCCGCCCACCGCTGGCCCGGCAACGTGCGGGAGCTTGAGAACGCCATGCACCGCGCGGTCCTTCTGGCCGTCGGCGCCGAGATCGACGCTGAGGCCATCCGCCTGCCCGACGGCCAGCCGCTGACGGGCGCGATCGCCGGTTCCGACGCCGGTCCCGCCGCCCGCGCCGCCGAGACCGCCGACGCCGTTTCCCGCGCCTATGTCGGCCAGACGGTCGCCCAGATGGAAAAGACCCTGATCCTGGACACCCTGACCCACTGCCTGGGCAACCGGACGCACGCGGCCAACATCCTGGGCATCTCGATCCGCACCCTGCGCAACAAGCTGAATGAGTATTCTGACGAGGGGACGCAGATCATGGCGCCCCAGACGGGCATCGCCACGAGCGCCTACGGCGCGAAAGCGGCGTGACCGATCGCCGGATGGTCCTGGCGGGTCTTGGCGCGCTCGGTCTGATCGGCTGCGCGCCCAGGGGCGAGGCCGCTGCTCCCGTCGCGCCGCCCGCGCCGGAAACGCTCGACCTGTCTGGTCTGGAACAGGCGCACGGTGGTCGCTTCGGTCTGTTCGCCCATGACCTCGGCACGGGCCGCCAGTTGACGGCGCGCGGCGACGAGCGGTTCGTCTATTGTTCGACGTTCAAGATGTACCTCGCCGCCGCGACCCTGCTGCGCGTCCAGTCCGGCGAGGAACAGCTCGACCGTCTGATCTCCGTGACCCGCGCCGACATGATCAACCATGCTCCGGTGACGGAACCCGCAATCGGCTCGAGCCTGACGGTCGAGCGTATGATGCAGGCGGTGGTCGAGGTCTCGGACAACCCCGCCGCCAACCTGCTCCTGAAGGCGCTGGGCGGCATCGCACCGATGCAGGCCTTCTATCGTGGCATCGGCGACGCCTCGACGCGCGTGGACCGGTTCGAGCCCGAGATGAACCGCCTCGACGGCGACAAGGACACCATCACCCCGGCCCAGTCGGCCGCCGACATCCACCGCTTGTTCACAGATCCGGCCTCGCCCCTGTCGCAGGACTCGAAGACGATGCTGCTGGGCTGGATGTTCTCCTCGCCGACCGGCGTCGATCGCATCAAGGCGGGTGTTCCGGCCGACTGGCGCGTGGCGCACAAGACCGGCACCGGCGGCTACGGCCCGACCAACGACATCGGCATCCTGTATCCGCCGACCGGCGAGCCGATCATCGTCGCCGCCTACTACCATGCCGCGTCCGAAGCGCCGGCCAACGAGGCCGTCATGGCCGAGGCGACCCGTCGGGCCCTGGCTCAGCTCGGTCGCGCATGACCGACACACCCGTGATGATGAAGGACGGCATGGCCCGTCCGACCGGCGGGGACATCCGAGGCTGGCTGATGCGCGGCGAGGTCGGCATGGCGGTCGGCGTGATCGGCGTCATCCTGCTGCTGATCCTGCCCGTTCCGAAGATGCTGCTGGACCTGCTGCTGGCGATCTCGCTGGTCTCGTCCGTGCTGATCCTGATGACGGCCCTGATGATGAAGCGCCCGCTGGACTTCGCCATCTTCCCGACAGTCCTGTTGATCTCGACCCTGTTCCGTTTGGGCCTGAACCTGGCCTCGACGCGCCTGGTCCTGACCCACGGCCACGAGGGCCACGACGCGGCCGGTCAGGTCATCAACGCCTTCGGCGCCCTGATGATGGGCGGCTCCTTCATCATCGGCATCATCATCTTCGCCATCATCCTGGTGGTGAATTTCGTGGTCATCACCAAGGGTTCGACCCGGATCGCCGAGGTCAGCGCCCGCTTCACCCTGGACTCCATGCCCGGCAAGCAGATGGCCATCGATGCCGATCTGTCGTCCGGCCTGATCACCGAGGACCAGGCCAAGCTGCGCCGCAAGGAGCTGGAGCAGGAATCGACCTTCTTTGGGGCCATGGACGGCGCCTCCAAGTTCGTGCGCGGCGACGCCGTCGCCGGCCTGATCATCGTCGCCATCAACGCCATCGGCGGCATCCTGATCGGCACGATCCAGCACAGCCTCCCGATCGGCGAAGCGGCCAACACCTATATCCAACTGACCATCGGCGACGGCCTGGTGACCCAGGTTCCGGCCATCATCATCTCGATCGCCGCCGGCTTCCTCGTGTCCAAGGCGGGCGTCGAGGGTTCCGCCGACAAAGCCCTGGTCGCCCAACTGGCCACCAACCCCGTCAGCCTCGGCATGGTCGCCGCCGCATCCGCCCTGCTGGCCCTGATCCCCGGCATGCCGATCCTGCCCTTCGCCGGTTTGGCCATCGGCTGCGGTTACATGGCCTGGCATCACGGGCGGGCGAAATTGAAGCCGCAGCCGACCGAGGCCGAACTCGCGGCCGCGGCCAACGCGGGCAAGCCCAAGGACGATGCGGAAGAGCCCATCGGCACGGCCCTGACCATCGACGAGGTCAAGATCGAGCTCGGCTATTCACTGCTGACCCTGATCAACGACCTGGAGGGCCGCCGCCTGACCGACCAGGTCCGCGCGCTGCGGCGCGCCCTTGCCCAGGAGTATGGCTTCGTCATGCCGTCGGTGCGGATCCTCGACAACATGCGCCTGCCGACCCAGGGCTACGCCATCCGCATCAAGGAGATGGAGGCTGGCGCCGGCGAGGTCCGTCTGGGGTCGCTGATGGCCATGGACCCGGCCGGCCGCCAGGTCGAACTGCCCGGCGAGCACACCAAGGAGCCCGCCTTCGGCCTGCCCGCCACCTGGATCGATGAGAGCCTGCGCGAGGAGGCCACCTTCCGCGGCTACACCATCGTCGATCCCTCGACGGTGCTGACGACGCATTTGACCGAGATCCTGAAGGAGAATATGGCGGACCTGCTGACCTATGCCGAGGTGCAGAAGCTGCTCAAGGAACTGGGGCCGGAGGAGAAGAAGCTGGTCGAAGAACTCGTACCCTCCGTCGTCACCGTCACCACCCTGCAGCGCGTGCTCCAGACCCTGCTGCGCGAGAAGGTCTCGATCCGCGATCTCGGCGCCATCCTGGAAGGCCTGGCCGAGGCCGCGCCGCACTCGTCGTCGATCACCACCCTGGTTGAACACGTCCGCACCCGCCTGGCCCGTCAGCTGTGCTGGCAGAACAAGGGCGACGACGGTGCCCTGCCGATCATCACCCTGTCCCCCGATTGGGAGGCCGCCTTTGCCGAGGCCCTGGTCGGCCAGGGCGAGGACAAGCAGCTGGCCATGGCTCCCTCGCGGCTCCAGGACTTCATCCGCGCTGTCCGCGACGTCTTCGAACGCGCCGCCATGTCGGGCGAGAGTGCGGTCCTGCTGACCGGCCCCCAGATCCGCCCCTACGTCCGCTCCATTATCGAACGCTTCCGCGGTCAGACCGTGGTGATGAGCCAGAACGAGGTGCACCCCAAGGCGCGCCTGCGGACGCTGGGGTCGGTGTAAGGGCTCTCCTCCCCGTCCTTCGGACGGGCAGGAGAAGCGCACTTTATCTCAGTTCACCCGCACGAACCCGCCCGCCGACGCCTCGCGCGCCGCATCGTTGGTCGGCCGGGCGATCAGGCCGGACTGGGTGATCCAGACCTCATAGGTCGCCCCGTTCGCCATCGGCATATAGGCTGCGGAACCATAGAGGGTGTCAACCGCGTCGACATAGCGACGGTATTTCCGCGCCACATCCCAGACGCTGAGGGTCCACGGCACATAGGCGAGGGGCCCGGTCTTCACGTCGCCCCCCGACAGGGCGTGGACGCTGCGGGCGCCGGTGCGTTCCTGCTCGATGGTCTGATAGCGGCCCGAGAGACGGTCGAGCCGGTATTGGGAATCAAGACCGACCACATTTGCCCACGGCTTCCACTTCAGGACCTGGGCCTCCATCCGCCATTCGTCGCCGTTGACCGGATAGACGGCAGTGCGGGCGGGCGCCTCGCCCTGGGCCGGCTGGGTCAAGACGACCTCGAAATACTGTGGTGCCAGCTGTCGGATCGACAAACTCGCGACCGGCCGCTCATAGGTCAGGCGCGAATAGGTCTGGACGTTCTGGCCCAGCAGACCGCCCGCCAGGGCCGCCGCCAGCAACGCCGCGCCCCCGGCCGTGCCGAACAACCCGCCGAAGAACTTGCCTTTGAACAGCGAGCCCAGTCCGACGAACAGAATCAGGACGCCGATGATGGCCAGGGCCGTCGGTGCGATCCACCACCACCAGAACATGCAATCCACTCCCGAAACGGCAAAGCTTGTTAACGGAACACTTTGGTCCTGCACAGCTTGCGCCGCGAATGACTTCACTGGACACGCGAATGTGCGCCGCTAAAGCTTGCGCTGTATGTCGTCGATCCTTCCCAAAACCCTCTCACAGTTCGGCCGGTTCCTGCGCGAGGGAACGCTCGGCCGATCGATCTCTCTGCTGCTGGCGGGCGCGATCGCCCTGCTGCTGCTGGTCAACCTCTCGACCTTCATCCTGATCCAGCGCACCGCGGCCTTCAACGAGCAGGTCGACGCGACATGGCAGCTGCGTCGCGCGGCGCGGACCGTCCTGCTGAACATCAAGGACGCTGAGGCAGCCCAGCGCGGTTATCTGCTCACTGGCCAGACCAGCTTCCTGCTGACCTACGACCAGAGCGCCGAGGCCGCGCCGCGGCTGCTCGAGCGGCTGACCGAGCTCGCCGGCAGCGACGAGGTCGGTCAGGCTTCGGTGGAGTCCCTAACGCGGCTGTCGCGCGACAAATTCCTGGACATGTCCAGCATCACCGACCTGTCGCGGCGGGGGCAGAGCGCCCAAGCGCTGGATCAGGTCCGCTCCGGTCGAGGCAAGACCTTGATGGAGCAGATGGACACCGAAATCTCCGCCCTCGATTCTCAGCTCGGTGCCCGGCTGTCGGCCCAGCGGGCGAGGTCCGAGGGGTCCGCCGTCTTCACCATCATCGTCAACGCCCTTGCCGCCGTCCTGATTCTTGTCCTCGGCGGCATCGTCGCCATCCTGATTCGTCGATACCTGATGGACCTGGCGAGCGCGCGCGCCGATCTCGATCGCGTCAACGCCGGACTGGAGGATACGATTAAGGCCCGCACCGCCGCCCTGACCCGCGCCAACGAAGAGGTGCAGCGCTTCGCCTATATCGTCAGCCATGATCTGCGCTCGCCGCTCGTCAACGTCATGGGCTACACCGCCGAGCTGGAACAGGCCGGTAGGACCATCGACCTGCAGCTGACCAAGGTGGAGACCGTCGCGCCCGACCTGATCGAGAAGGACGCGATCGTCGCCGCTCGCGAGGACATGCCTGAGGCGATCGGCTTCATCCGCGCCTCAACCCAGAAGATGGACCGCTTGATCAACGCCATCCTGAAGCTGTCGCGCGACGGCCGGCGTGGTCTTGTCGCGGAAACGATCGACGTCGGCGAAATGGCCAAGGCCGCCGCCGACAGCATCCGCCATCAGTTGGAAGAGACCGGGACCGAAGTTATGATCGGCGAAATGGTCGCCTTCGAAAGCGACCGTCTGGCGATCGAGCAGATCATCGGCAACCTGATCGAGAACGCCGTCAAATACTCGCACGCGTCCCGCCCCAACCGCATTGAGGTCAGTGGCCGCGATCTGGCTGGCGGGTGGGTCGAGATCGCCATCGCGGACCAGGGGCGTGGCATCGCACCCAGGGACCACGAACGCATCTTCGAACTGTTCCGCCGCTCAGGCCGCCAGGACCGTTCGGGCGAAGGGCTGGGGCTGGCCTTTGTGCGGAACAGCGTTCGCCGTCTCGGCGGCGCCATCGACGTCGAATCCGCCCTCGGCGAAGGCTCGACATTCCGTCTGAAATTCCCCAAACGCCTGATCCTCGACGAGGCCGGAGACACCCAGTGAGCAACCCCGTAAAGATCGTCATGGTCGAGGACGACCATGGCCACGCCAAGCTGATCGAGAAGAATATTCGCCGGGCCAACATCTCCAACGAGATCGTCCATTTCGACCACGGTCAGCCGGCGCTGGACTATCTGTTCAGCGAGGACGTCCGCGCCAACGGCCCGATGCTGATCCTGCTGGACCTGAACCTGCCGGACATGCAGGGCACCGACATCCTGGCCGAGGTCAAAAAGGACGAGCGGCTGAAACGCGTCCCCGTCGTGGTGCTGACAACCACCGACGACAAGGTCGAGATCCAGCGTTGCTACGATCTGGGCTGCAACGTCTATATCACCAAGCCGGTGGACTATGAGAGCTTCGCCGGCGCCATCCGCCAGCTGGGCCTGTTCCTGTCCGTCATGCAGGCGCCCGAGATCGAATGACGACCGAAAGGCCGCCCATCCGGCTCCTCTACATCGACGACGACCTCGGCCTGTCGCGGCTCGTACAGAAGGAACTCGGCCGTCACGGGTATGAGGTCACCCTCGCCGCCGATGGAGACGCGGGCGTGGCGGCGCTGGATGCCGACGATTTCGATATCTGCGCGCTCGACCACTACATGCCCGGCCGAGACGGCCTCGACGTCCTGCCCGACATCCTGCATCGCCCCGCGCCCCCGCCCGTCGTCTATGTAACGGGGGCCCAGGAGGGCCGGATCGCCGTCGCCGCCCTGCGCGCCGGGGCCGCCGACTATGTCATCAAGGACGTGTCAGAGGACTTCACCGCCCTGCTGCGCTCGGCGCTCGAAGACGCGCTGCTGCGTCGCCGCCTCGAACGCGAGAACGAGGAGGCCCAGGAACAGGTCCGCATTGCCCGGGACCGCGCCGAGGCCATGCTGCGCGAGGTCAATCATCGCGTCGGCAATTCGCTCCAGCTCGTCTCGACCTTCATGTCGCTGCAACTGCGTCACATGGCCGACGAGGGCGCCCGCGATGCGCTCCGCGAAGCCCAGGCTCGCATCGAGGCCGTCGCCCATGTGCACCGCCGCCTTTACACCTCGGGCGACATGGAGACGGTGGACATGCAGGCCTATCTCGATGGTCTGGTCGGCGAGCTGACCAAGTCGCTGGGATCCGACGCCGCCTCGCCGAACATCACCCTTCAGGCGGAGCCCATGCGCGTCTCCACCGACCAGGCCGTGTCGCTGGGCGTCATCGTCACCGAACTGGTCACCAACGCAGTGAAATACGCCTATGCGGCCGGCGAGGCGGGCGAGATCCGTGTCAGCCTGGCGCCCGACCCTTCGGGCCGCGCCATCCTGACGGTCGAGGACGACGGCCCGGGCTTGGGCGACGGCAAGCCCAAGGGCACTGGCCTCGGCGGCAAGATCATCACCGCCATGGCCTCGGGCCTGCGTTCCGCCGTGGAGTTCGACGGCGCCCACAAGGGCGTCCGCGCCCGTCTGGCCTTCGACCTGTGAAGCCCTCCCTCCAGTTCGGCCGCGCCGACGACGGCGTCGACTATGTGTTCCGCCCCGCGACCTTCGGCCTGGTCTTTCATGACGAGAAGATCGCCTGCGTCCGCGTCACTCGCGACACCCCCTACTACGACCTGCCCGGCGGCGCGGTGGACGGCGTCGAGACCGAGGAACAGGCTCTGGTCCGCGAGTACGTCGAAGAGACCGGCATGAGCGTCCGCGCGATCGAGCGCATCGCCGAGGCCGGGCAGTTCTTCCGCAAGTCCGACGGCGAGGCGGTCAACAATGTCGGCGGCTTCTGGGTCGCCGCGATGATCGCGCTCGATCCATCGAGGAAGGTCGAGGACGACCACGAACTGGTCTGGCTGCATCCGGGCACGGCGCTGGCCGAACTGCGGCACGACGCACACGCCTGGGCCGTGGCCCGGTGGTTGAGGCGCAAGGCCTAAGCGTCGCCATACGGAACGGCGATGGCCTTTGCCCGCTCTCCAAGGTGAAGCGCCGCCGCCGGGGCGACGCCAGTACCAGGATCTCCCCCCATGGCTGACAATGATCGCATCGAAGGCACCGCAAAGAATATGGGCGGCAAGATGAAGGAAGGCGTCGGCAACGTGACCGGCGACGAGAAGCTGAAAGCCGAAGGCAAGGCCGAACAGGTCGAAGGCAAGGTCCAGAACACCATCGGCGGCATCAAGGACGCCATCAACGAAAAGCACTGACAGCCGTCAGAGTCGAAAACATGAAAGGCCGTCCCTCGGGGCGGCCTTTTTCTGTCCGGGCTCAGTCCTTGCCGAACAGCCGGAACGACAATCCACGGTCGCCCGCGTTCTCCGCCCGGCAATCGGTGATGAAGGCCACCGATCCGCCCTGACGCTGCGGACGGGGACGGCAGTCGGCAGCAGGCGGCGTCACCGCCGCCGCCGCCTGTCGCTCAGGCGTACCGCACTGGACCGGATAGGCACCGTCGTCGCCCGGCGTGGCCAGGCATGGCAACGGTTCGCCCGCAGGCCTCAATCCCGCCGGCAACCGGTCCCCCAGCGCCGCTGACAGCTCGGTCCGTACCCGCGCCTGGCAGATGTCGAGCGGTTCGCGGCTCACCAGCGGACTGCACTGCGACCGTTCCCAGGCGAATGGATCGGCCAGCGCCCAGGCGGGTAGGGTTGTCGAGACGATGGCAGGTTCTGGTCCGGGATCGAGGTCCGGTACGGGCTCCTGCCAGCTCATCGCGCCTCCGGCCTGTTGCATCACCAGGGTCATGGCGAAAACGGTCAGCATCTTGGGCCCTCCTGAACAGCCGCGAGGTTCGCATGAAACGTGGGTTTGGACACCTCACGCCTGCGTGTCAGCGAACCCGTCCTAGCGCGTCAGCGCCCGCATGGCCCGGTCCAGACCGTCAAGCGTCAGCGGATACATCCTCTCGTTCATGACCTCGCTGAGCAGCTTCACTGACGCCGTATAGCTCCAGAACCTCTCGGCCACGGGGTTCAGCCACACTGACTTGTCCCATTGCAGCCGCGCGCGCCGCATCCAGACCGCGCCGGCCTCCTCGTTCCAGTGCTCGACCGAGCCGCCGGGCATGGTGACCTCATAGGGGCTCATGGTCGCGTCGCCGACGAAGATCGCCCGCCAGTCGCCGGGATATTTGTTCAGCAGGTCCCAGGTCGGGATCTTTTCGCCGTGGCGACGCCGGTTGTCCTTCCACACACCCTCGTAGAGGCAGTTGTGGAAGTAGAAGAACTCCAGGTTCTTGAACTCCGTCTTCGCCGCGCTGAACAGCTCCTCACAAAGCTTGATGTGCCCATCCATCGAACCGCCGACGTCCAGGAACAGCAACACCTTGATGGTGTTCCGCCGCTCCGGCCGCATGCGGATGTCGAGCCAGCCCTGGCGCGCGGTGCCGTCGATGGTGCCGTCGATATCCAGTTCCTCGGCCGCGCCTTCGCGTGCGAACCGGCGCAGGCGGCGCAGGGCGACCTTGATGTTGCGTGTCCCCAGTTCGACCGTGTCGTCCAGGTTCCTGTATTCGCGCTTCTCCCAAACCTTGACCGCGCGACCCTGTTTGGCCGGTCCGCCGATGCGCACGCCCTCGGGGTTGTAGCCGCCATGGCCGAACGGGCTGGTCCCGCCGGTGCCGATCCACTTGTTCCCGCCTTCGTGGCGCTTCTCCTGCTCCTCCATCCGCTGTTTCAGCGTTTCCATCAGCTTCTCGAAGCCGCCCAGCGCCTCGATCTCGGCCTTCTCCTCGTCGGTCAGAAATTTTTCGTTGAGCAGTTTCAGCCAGTCCTCGGGCACGTCCAGGCTGGGCTCGTCGCCCGCGCCGATGGTCTCGATGCCCTTGAACACCGTGCTGAACACCTGATCGAACCGGTCGTAGTGTTTCTCGTCCTTGACCAGCACCGCGCGTGACAGGTGGTAGAAGTCCTCGACCCGACCCCCGGCCACATCCTTGTCCATGGCCTCCATCAGATGGAGCCATTCCTTGGTGGAGACGGGGACTTTCGCCTGCCGCAGCGCGGTGAAGAAGGGGAGGAGCATTTCTGAAACCCTGGACCCAGGTCAGCCGCGCCGCAAGATGAACTCGTCGTCCCGCCAGGCGCCGACGGGGTACTGGTACTCGCCCGCCTTCGTGAATCCGTAGGCCTCGTAAAGCTTCTGGGCCTTCAGGTTCCCGTTCCAGACACCGATCCACAGAGGCCCGGTGCTGTTGGCCTCCATCCAGTCCAGCGACAGCTTGAGCAGTTGTGTCCCGAGACCCAGCCCCTGTGCCGATTTGCCGACGTAGAGCCTTCTCAGTTCCATCTGGGTCGGCGCGCTCTCGGGGTGGGGCAGGGTGTTAGGGCCCGCATTGGCGAAGGCCAGCAGGTCGCCGCCGCGCTCCGCCACCCACCAGGCCGCGTCCGGTTCGGCCAGTTTCTTGGCGGTGGCCTCGGCGCTGAAGCTGGCGTCAAGGAAGGCCGCCAGGTCGTCGGCGGGGTAGGGGATGGCGAACCCGTCTTCGGCCACGAAGGTGTCGATGAAAGTCTGGCGTCCCAGCGCGCCGAGCGCTGCGGCGTCTTCGGGGCGAGGGGGGCGGATCACGGCGTCTGTCATCCGGAGGGTTTCGCTTGGTCGACGCGATCGCTCAACATTTTATTCCGCGCATCCCGATGCCCTTGTAAGCTGACCCGATGTCCGTCGCCCTGTTCACCCACACCGACATGATCGCCCACGCCCCCGGTGCGGGTCACCCCGAACGGCCCGAGCGCCTCGCCGCCGTCCTCGCCGCCCTGGACGACGCCGACTTGAAGCTGGATCGCCGCGAGGCCACCGAGGCCGCCGTCGCTGATCTCGAGCGCATCCACCCCGCCGCCTACGTCGCCCGCATGATCGAGGCCTCGCCCGCGACCGGCCGGGCCCAGCTCGACGCCGACACCATCCTGTCGCCCGGCAGCGTCCGCGCCGCCCGTCTCGCCGCCGGCGCCGCCATCGACGCAGTTCGGGCCATCGTCGCCGGCCAGACCCGGCGCGCCTTCGCCGCCGTCCGCCCACCCGGCCACCATGCCGAACCGAACCAGGCCATGGGCTTCTGCCTCTTCTCCAACGTCGCTGTCGCCGCCCGTGTGGCTCAGTCTCTCGGCCTGGCCCGGGTCGCGGTCGTCGATTTCGATGTCCACCACGGCAACGGCACCCAGGCGGCGTTCGAGGCCGACCCGACCCTGTTCCTGGCCTCCATCCACCAGATGCCCCTCTATCCGGGCACCGGCGCGCCATCGGAGACGGGTGTCGGCAATATCGTCAACGCGCCGGTCGAGCCGCACGCCGCCCGCGAATCATGGCGCGCCACCTTCGCCGGGGGACTGATGTCAGCGCTCGACGCCTTCGCTCCGGATCTTGTGATCATCTCCGCCGGTTTCGACGCCCACCGGCGCGATCCGCTCGCTCACCAGAGCCTTGAGGCTGAAGATTTTGCCTGGGCGACCCGCGCGGTGCTGGAGGTCGCGCGGCGGCATTGCGGCGGCAAGGTTGTCTCTTCGCTGGAGGGCGGTTACGACCTCGAAGGACTGGGCCAATCGGCCCTCGCCCACGTGCGGGCCCTGGGGGAGGCGTAAGGAAGGTCCATGTCGGCACCCGGTTATCTTGGGCCGTCTTCCCTTTCATCCGCAGCATGACGTCAGACAGTGTCGAACAAGATGCCGGCCAGATGCTGAAGCCCTCGCGCCCCGGCTCGATCACCCTCGCCCGTCATGGCGAGCCCGCCCTATCGCGAAAGTGCATGCTGACGTCCGATCAGTACCGCGACTGGTGGGCGAAGTATGAGCTCGGCGGCCTCCTGGCCGGCCAGACCCCCCCGCCAGAACTGCTGACCACAGCGGCCGGTGCCGGCGTCATCTTCGCCTCGACCCGCCAGCGCGCCCAGGAAACCGCGCTCGCGATCTCGGCGGGCCGCGAGATCACCTCGGACGTCATGTTCATCGAGGCGCCCCTGCCGCCGCCGCACTTCCCGTCGTGGTTCAAGCTGCCGCCGAAATACTGGGGCGCGGTAGCCCGCTTCTGGTGGCACGCCTTCGACCACCATGATGGACAGGAAACCCGGGCCCAGGCCGAGGTTCGGGCCGAACAGGCGGCGCAGCGGCTGATCGCCCGCTCCGAGGCTGGCGAGGACGTGCTGGTCCTCGCCCACGGGTATTTCAACCACATGGTCGGCGGACGACTGAAGGCTGACGGCTGGAAGCTGGTTCACAACCAGGGCTTCAAATACTGGTCCCAGCGTCGCTACGAGCGCGGCTGAAAGCCGTTTACCCTGCGAGGCCTGTTCCCCGTTGAAGCGAAAGCGGCTCGCCTCTAGGGTTGCTCCAATGTCAGACGCAGCGCCCTCCATTCCCGCCGATCTCAGCTTCGAGGACGCCCTGTCGCGTCTGGAGACTATCGTCTCACGCCTGGAGTCCGGCCAGGCGCCGCTGGAGGAATCGATCAGCCTCTACGAGCAGGGCGCGAAGCTGAAGCAGCATTGCGAGGCCCGTCTGAAGGCTGCCCAGCTGCGGGTCGACAAGATCGTCGTCGGCGCGGACGGCTCCGCCAAGGGCGTCGAACCGGCCGAGTTCAGCTGATGACCACAGCCGTCGCCGCCAGTCCTGTCGCCGACCGCATCGCCTTCGACGACTTCATGAAGGTCGATATCCGCATCGGCGAAGTCCTCCGCGCCGAGCCGTTCCCCGAGGCGCGGAAGCCCGCCTACCGGCTGACCATCGACTTCGGACCCGACATCGGGGTGAAGCGCTCATCGGCCCAGATCACCCGCCACTACACCCTGGACCAGTTGACCGGTCGCAAGGTGGCGGCGGTGGTGAACTTCGTGCCGCGCCAGATCGGTCCCTTCATGTCCGAGGTCCTGACGCTCGGCTTCCCGGACGCGGACGGTGAGGTCGTGCTGGCCGGCGTCGATCGCGATGCGGTGATCGGCGGGAGGCTGTTTTGACCCAGCCGCCTCTCGCGAAACCCCACGCCGCCAACTCTCCGGAACAATCGGTCATCGACCGTGTCGCCGAGGTCGCCGACCTCGTCACCGTGGCGCTGGACGAACTTCTGCCCCGCGCCGACGGGCCGGAGTCCCGCCTGACCGAGGCCATGCGCTATGCGGCGCTCGGGCCCGGCAAGCGGCTGCGTCCCTATTTTGCGATGGAGGCGGCCCGGCTGTTCGACATCGAGGAGCGTCCAGTGCTGCGCGCCGCCTGCGCCCTGGAATGCGTCCACGCCTATTCGCTGGTCCACGACGACCTGCCGGCGATGGACAACGACGACATGCGTCGTGGCCGGCCGACGCTGCACATCGCCTATGACGAGGCGACGGCCATTCTCGCTGGCGACGCGCTCCAGACCGCCGCCTTCGACATCATCCTGCACCCCGACACCCATGAGGACGCCGCCATCCGCTGCGCCCTCGCGGCCCGGCTGTCGCTGGCCTCCGGCGCACGCGGCATGGCGGGCGGCCAGATGATCGACCTGCTCGGAGTCCGCGACGACCTGGGCGGCGTCGCCCGGATGCAGCGGCTGAAGACCGGCGCCCTGTTCACCTACGCCTTTGAGATCCCGCTGATCATCGCCGGCGCGCGCGACAACCAGTGCCAGGCCCTGACCAGCTTCGCCCACGACATCGGCCTGGCGTATCAGATCGTCGACGACCTGCTGGACGTGGACGGCGACGAGGACATCCTGGGCAAGGCCGCCAATGGCAAGGACGCCGCCCAGGGCAAGACCAATTTCGTCACCCTGCTGGGCGTCGACGCGGCGCGACATCGCGTCGCGCACCTCGCCGATCAGGCTCGCAGCCACCTCGACGTGTTCGGTTCCGACGCCGAAAATCTCAAGGCGAGCGTGGACTTCGTGCTAAACCGTCGGTCTTGACGCGCGTTAGAGTTATTGATGTCTGACACCCCCCTGCTCGACAAGGTCCACACTCCCGCTGACATGCGCGGCTTCGACGCTGCGCAGTTGCGTCAGCTGGCGGACGAGCTGCGGGCCGAGACGATCGACGCGGTCTCCACGACCGGCGGTCACCTCGGCGCCGGCCTCGGCGTGGTCGAGCTGACCGTCGCCCTGCACCATGTGTTCGAGACGCCGAAGGACATCCTGATCTGGGACGTCGGTCACCAGTGCTATCCGCACAAGATCCTGACCGGCCGCCGCGACCGCATCCGCACCCTCCGCCAGCCCGGCGGCCTCAGCGGCTTTACCAAGCGCAGCGAGAGCGAATACGACCCGTTCGGTGCGGCCCACGCCTCCACCTCGATCAGCGCCGCCCTCGGCTTCTGCGCCGCCCGCGACCAGAAGGGCGAGAAGAACAAGGTCGTGGCCGTCATCGGCGACGGCTCCATGTCTGCAGGCATGGCCTACGAGGCGATGAACAACGCGGCCGAGACGACCGGCCAGTTGACCGTCATCCTCAACGACAACGACATGTCGATCGCCCCTCCAGTCGGCGGGATGAGCGCCTATCTCGCCAAACAGGTTTCTGGCGGCGCCTACAGGAACCTGCGCGAGTTCGGCAAGAAGGTCGCCGAACACATGCCACGCCCGTTCCGCAATGCGGCGCGCAAGGCCGAAGAATATGCGCGCGGCATGATTGTCGGCGGCACCTTCTTCGAGGAGCTCGGCTTCTACTACATCGGCCCGGTCGACGGGCACGACATGGACAACCTCGTTCCGATCCTGAAGAACGCCGCCGCCATCACTGACCGCCCGGTCCTGGTCCACGTCGTGACACAGAAGGGCAAGGGCTACGCCCCGGCCGAAAGCAGCGCCGACAAGCTGCATGCGGTGGTCAAGTTTGACGTGGTCTCGGGCAAGCAGAACAAGTCCGTGTCCAACGCTCCCAGCTACACCAAGGTGTTCGGCGCCGAACTGATTAAGCGAGCCGCACGCGATCCTGCGATCGTCGCCATCACTGCCGCCATGCCGTCGGGCACCGGCCTCGACCTGTTCGGCCAGGCCTTCCCGGACCGCACCTATGACGTCGGAATCGCCGAGCAGCATGCGGTCACCTTCGCCGCGGGCCTCGCCGCCGACGGGATGAAGCCGTTCTGCGCCATCTATTCGACCTTCCTTCAGCGCGGCTACGATCAGGTCGTCCACGACGTGGCGATCCAGAAGCTGCCGGTCCGTTTCGCCATGGACCGCGCCGGTCTGGTCGGCGCCGACGGCTGCACCCACGCGGGCAGTTTCGACATCGGCTATATGGGCGCGCTTCCGGGCATGGTGCTGATGGCCGCGGCGGACGAGGCCGACCTCGCCGCCATGATCGCGACAGCCTGCGAGATCGACGACCGTCCGTCCGCCTTCCGCTATCCGCGCGGCGACGGCGTCGGCGTGGAAATTCCCGAACTGTCCGCCCCGCTGGAGATCGGTCGCGGCCGGATCGTCCGCGAGGGCACAGCTGTCGCCATCCTGTCCTTCGGCACACGCCTGCAGGAATCGCTCAAGGCGGCCGACCTGCTGGCCACCCACGGCATTTCGGCCACCGTCGCCGACGCCCGCTTCGCCAAGCCCCTCGACCACGACCTGATCACCCGCCTGGCGCGCGAGCACGAGGCGCTGATCACGGTGGAGGAAGGGGCGATGGGCGGCTTCGGGGCCTTCGTGCTTCAGTATCTGGCCGGGGCGGGCGCCCTGGATGGGGGCCTTAGGATACGGACGTTGCACCTGCCCGACGTCTTCCAGGACCAGGACAGCCCGGCGGCGCAGTACGCCGCGGCGGGACTGGACGCGGAGCACATCGCGGCATCGGCGCTGAAGGCGCTGGGTGTGGCGACGGCCAGAGGCGCAGTGCGGGCGTAAAGGCTTATCCCTCCCACCTGGGGGAGGGTGGTCGGAGCGCAGCGAAGACCGGGTGGGGGCGGCAAGGCCCTCCGATCTGTCTCTGGATCGCCCGCCGTTCCCACCCCGTCGCTTCGCGACGACCCTCCCCGGCCGGGGAGGGAAATTTCGGCGCCTTAAGCCGCCGCCTTCACCACATTGCCCTCGTCCAGCAGCACGACGGTCGGCGACCACTGGCGCGCTTCTTCGGCAGGCAGTTGGCCATAGGTCACCACGATGATCTTGTCGTTCTTCTGCACCAGGCGCGCGGCGGCGCCGTTGACGCCGATGACCTTCGACCCGCGGGGGGCCTCGATCGCATAGGTCGTGAAGCGGGCGCCGTTGGTGATGTTCAGCACATCGACCTGCTCGTGCGGGAAGATGCCGGCGGCATCCAGCAGGTCGCCGTCAATGGCGATGGAGCCTTCGTAGTCGAGATCGGCCTGGGTCACCGTCGCGCGGTGCAGCTTGGCCTTCATCAGGGTGACCAGCATGGGAGGTGCGGTCCAGTCATGACGCGGGGCATAGGCCCCCGCTCGCAGGTCGCTGATATAGGGATTTCCCGGCCCGCCATCAATCGCAATGCTGCGATTGCGAACGGAGCTCCTCTGACGGATTCCCCCGTTGCACCACGTTCATTTGACCGCAACGCCGCGGTCCCTATGTTCAGGCTCAGGCCGACCCTGGCCGCCGGACCGGACGCTCCCTCGCCCATGAAACAATTCTTCCTGACGGTGCTTGGTGTCTTCACCGGCCTGATCCTGTTCCTCGTCGTTCTGCCGATCGTGCTGATCATCGCGGCTGCGGCCTCGTCGAGCGAGCCGGCCACGCCCGCCAACGCGGTCCTCGAGCTGGACCTGCGCGAAGGCCTCACCGACCAGGTCTCGACCAATCCCTTCGCCGCCTTCGGGGGCTCGGGCCTGTCCGTCGTCGGCATTGTCGACACCCTGGCCCAGGCGGAAAAGGACACCCACGTCAAAGTTCTGCTGATCCGCTTGCCGGAAGCGGGCCTCGCTCCCGCCGCCGCCGACGAGATCCGTCAGGCCGTCCGCCGCTTCCGCGCTTCGGGCAAGCCTGTCATAGCCCACTCCCAGGGCTTCATGCCCGTCGGCACGGTAATCTCCAGCTATATGGTCGGCGCCGCCGCCTCCGAGCTGTGGATGCAGAACACCGCCAACTTCCAGGCGACGGGTTTTTCGGCCGACAGCATCTTCCTGGGGCGCGCCTTTGAACGCTACGGCGTCCGCGCCGAGTTCGAGCAGCGCTACGAGTACAAGAACGCCGTCAACGAGTTCACTCAGTCCGACTACACCGGCCCCCACCGCGAGGCAATGACAGCCTGGATGACATCGATTTACGACTCCGCCCTGGCCAACGCCGCCGTCGACCGCAAGGTCGAGGCGCCGGCGCTGAAGACCACGATCGAAGCCGGCCCCTATTCCGCAAGCCAGGCGCTCCAGCTGAAGCTGATCGACAAGATCGGTCAGGTCGAGGAGGCCGAGGCCGAGGCCAGGCGTCGCGCGGGCAAGGGAGCCGACATCATAGAATTCTCCGACTACGCTTCGTCCCAGGGCGAGCGCATGGGCTCCGGCCGCGACGCCATCGCCATCGTTGGCGGTGAGGGCGCGATCGTGACCGGGACGGGCGGAAGCGGTGGCTTCGGCGGCGGATCCTCGATCCATTCCGACGTTACGGCCGAGGCTATCTACGACGCCATCGAGGACCGGTCGGTGAAGGCCATCGTATTCCGCGTCTCCTCGCCTGGGGGCTCGCCGGAGGCCTCTGAACAGATCCTGGCCGCCGTCCGCGCGGCCAAGGCCGCGGGCAAGCCGGTCGTGGTCTCGATGGGCGACTATGCGGCCTCGGGAGGCTACTGGATTTCGTCGGAAGCGAACTGGATCGTGGCCCAGCCCTCGACCCTGACGGGTTCGATCGGCGTCTTCGGCGGCAAGTTCGTAGTGTCCGAGGCGCTCGGCCGCTTCGGCGTCGACCTGCGCGGCCTGTCGGTCGGCGGCGAATACTCCGACGCCTTCAGCCCCTCGTCCGGCTTCTCCGAATCGCAGCGTGCGGCCTTCTCCGCCTCGATGGACCGCACCTACGAGGAGTTCGTCCAGCGGGTTTCCACCGGCCGCCGCATTCCGATCGCCCGCGTGCGCGAAATCGCTCGCGGCCGCGTCTGGACGGGCGCCCAGGGCAAGACCCTGGGCCTCGTCGACCAACTGGGCGGCCTGACCGAGGCCATCGGCAAGGCGAGGGAATTGGCCGGGATTCCCGAGTCGCAGTCGGTCCGCTTCAAACGCTTCCCCACGCCCCAGTCGCCGTGGGAAGCGCTGTCGTCGGCCTTTGGCGTCCAGTCCGAGGCCGCCCGGACCCTCGTCGCCCTCGGCGGCGTCATGGCCGACCCGCGCGCACAGGCCGTCCTGTCGCGCGTCGAAACCGAGCGGATGCGTGGGCAGGGGGCCTCGGTCCTCGCCGACCAGCCTCTGTAAATCCTCCCCCATCGGGAGGGGAACCACGAAGTGGTGGAGGGGGCAAACCTCACGCGCAGGAGTCTGGGGCCAGCCCCCTCCATCTCTGCGCTTCGCTTCGAGCCCTCTCCCCCGTCAGGGTGCGGCGATTAACACTCGCCTGTGAAGCGGCCGGTCATTGACGGTTCGCCTCTGTGGACCGACATTGGTGTTCAGGCGTTCTGCGGGACGCTCGACAAGGAATAGAGATGACGCAGGATCCGTTCGCCACCCTCGGTTTTCAGAATCGCCGTCGGCCCCAGGGCCTGCTCGCGCCGATCATGTGGCTGTGCGGCCTGATCGCGACCGTGGCGGCTCTGACCGTAGGGGCGCTGCTGGCGGTCTTCACGGCCGCCGCTGTCGCCGTGATCGCCCTCTGCGCCAGTATCCTGATCTTTTTTGCCGGACTGGCCATGCGGGCCCGTCGTCGCGTGACCGTCCGCGCCCGCCGCAATGACGATGTGATCGAGGCTGAGAAGGTCGGCGAAACCTGGGTCGCCTACGGGTGGGAACGTCCCCATCGCTAAGCATCGGCGCTAAGCCCATGACGACCATCGCCGAGGTGCCTTCGCCCAATTTCGACCAGCGTCGCGGTCCGCCCGACATGGTCCTGCTCCACTACACGGGCATGCAGACCGCCGAGGCCGCGGTGGCGCGCCTGCGCGACCCCGAGGCCAGGGTCTCGGCCCACTACGTCGTTGATGAGGACGGGGCGGTCCTTCGCCTCGTGCCCGAGGAGCGCCGCGCCTGGCACGCCGGCAAGTCCTGCTGGAAGGGCGGGACCGACATCAACGCCGTCTCCATCGGAATCGAGATCGTCAATCCGGGCCATGAGTTTGGCTATCGCGATTTTCCAGATGCCCAGGTCGCCTCGGTCATCGAACTGATCGACCAGATCCGCACGCGCTGGGCCATCGAGGACGCCCGCATCCTCGGCCACTCTGACGTCGCGCCGGCCCGCAAACAGGATCCCGGCGAACGCTTCCCGTGGAAGACCCTCGCCGCTCATCGCCAGGGCCTGTGGTTCGAAACCGCCCCCGAGCGCATCGCCGCCCTTGGCCCGCCCCTGACGATCGGCGACGAAGGCCTTGGCGTCCACGTCCTGCAGGCCGGACTGCACCGCCTGGGCTACGAGCCTCTGCCAGACGGCAAATACACCGACGAGACCCGCATCACTGTCGAGGCCTTCCAACGCCACTGGCGTCCGTCGAAGGTCGACGGCATCGCCGACGGCGAGACCCGCGTGACGCTGATGGGCGTGCTGCAGCTGGCGACGGCCGAGAGTGTGACCGGCGTGCTGAACTAACGCCCGGCGTTGACCTTCGCGGCCTGAGCGCGCACTGAACCTCCGCCAGACGGCCGGGCGGTCGCGGCGGGACTTGCTCCCGTCGAGGAAAGTCCGGGCTCCACGGTGAAAAGGCGGCGGGTAATGCCCGCCCGGGGCGACCCGAGGGACAGCGCCACAGAAAGCAAACCTCCTGCGTTTCGGCGCGGGTAAGGGTGAAAGGGTGGGGTAAGAGCCCACCGCGTTGCTGGTAACAGCGACGGCATGGCAAGCCCCGCCTGGAGCAAGACCGAATAGGGACGTCGCGCGACTTCGGTCGCAGGGTTCACCGCCCGAGGCGTCCGGGTAGGTCGCGAGAACCGTCCAGCGATGGGCGGTCCAGAGGAATGATCGTCACCGCTTTCGGGCGGAACAGAACCCGGCTTACAGGCCGTCTGGCATTTTGATCCTTGTTGGGGGCTACCGGTCGCGACGCGGTCGCTCGCTGCTTTGGCCCGATGAGGGCAGTCTCATCCCTGTCCGCCGCTTGGCGGATGGGGAGGTGGCGCGGCGCATCTTCGTGCCGTGACGGAGGGGTTCTGGCCTCGTCCCATTAACCCCTGGGACCAAACCACGGCACACAATCCCCAGCCTGTTAATACTTGTCATGTTCTATGTATGTTCTGATTTGTGCTGTCGCGATCCTGCAACATCGGCAACTTGGTTAAATACCGTCAACCATTCCCATTGAGACCCAGTGCATCCCATGCTATCCCATAACAACTATGCGGGGATTGGCGGCGCCGGCGATTCAGGCGCGGGGATGAACTCAGGGGCGGGCCGACAGGCTCGATTGGGACGGGCGTGTTTCTCGGAACCAGTGAGAAGCAGCTGGATGGCAAGCGCCGTCTCCTGATCCCGCAGGAGTTCCGCACCTCCGAAAACGGCGCCGACCTGGGCGTCTTCTGCTTCTTCTCGGTCGAGTCCGACTGCCTCGAGGCCGGCGGCGACAAGCTGATGGCCGAGTACGTCGCCATGATCGAGGCCCTGCCGTTCGGCGATGACTGGCGCACAGCCCTGGAAGAGACCGTCTACGGCGGCCAGAAACAGCTCGCCTATGACGGCGGCGGCCGCATTACCCTGCCGGAAAGCCTGTGCCAGGAAGCGGGCCTCGGCGAGGATGTGGTCATCGTCGGTCTCGGCCCCCGCTTCCAGATCTGGGATCGCGCCCGCTGGAACGCCCGCAAGGACGAGCGCCGCGAGCTGGCGAGGAAGGCCATGCGCGAACGTGGCGACGTCGCTCGCCGCCGCATGCCGGGCAACGACACGTGACCGGCCCGCACGCCCCCGTCCTGCTGGATGAAGTCATCGAGGCCCTGGCCCCGAAGTCGGGCGATGTGATCATCGATGCGACCTTCGGCGCCGGCGGCTACACCCGCGCGATCCTCGCCACCGGCGCCCGGGTCATCGCTCTGGATCGCGACCCGACGGTCCAGCGTCACGCCGACGCCGTCGCCAACGACTTCCCCAGCAAATTCCAGCTGATCCGCACCGCCTTCTCGGGCCTCGCCGACGCCTTTGCTGAAACCGGTGAGACGAAGCTCGATGGGGCCGTCTTCGACATCGGCGTCTCCTCCATGCAGCTGGACGAGGCCGAGCGCGGCTTCTCCTTCATGCGTGACGGCCCGCTGGACATGCGCATGTCCAGCGAGGGCGAGAGCGCCGCCGACATCGTCAACGGCTGGGACCACGGCCCCCTGGCCCACATCCTGAAACAATACGGTGACGAGCGTCAGTCCGGCCGCATCGCCACCGCCATCCTGCGCCGCCGTGTCACCCAGCCCTTCGCCCACACCCTTGATCTCGCCGACGTCGTCGAGAAGGCGCTCGGCGGCCGTCGCGGCGCCCCGACCCATCCGGCGACCCGCACCTTCCAGGCCCTGCGCATCGCCGTCAACGATGAGCTGGGCGAGCTGATCAAGGGGCTGGAGGCCGCCGAACGCACCCTGTCGCCGGGCGGGCGTCTGGCCGTTGTGACCTTCCACTCGCTGGAAGACCGAATCGTGAAGGCCTTCCTGACCGAGCGCAGCGGCAATGCGCCCGGCGGTTCGCGTCACGCCCCGGTCGCCATCGAGACTCGCAAGCCCAGCTTCACGCTCCAGTTCAAAGGCGCGCGCGAGGCGGGCCAGGCCGAACTGGCCGCCAATCCGCGCTCGCGCTCGGCCAAGCTGCGCGCCGCCGTCCGCACCGAGGCTCCGGCCTGGAAGGCGGCTGCATGAACCGCAATCCAGTCCAGCGCCTGTTCGACTGGAAGATCCGCGGCATCCGCTGGATCGAGATCGTCGGCGTCACGTGCGTCGCCGCCATGGTCTTCTCGGTCTATGTCGCCAAGGCCGCCGCCGCCCGCGAAAGCGCCGCCATTGGCCAGCTGGAACGCCAGATCGCCGAGAACTCCCAGCGTGTCCGCCTTCTCCGCGCCGAGGCTGCGCGGCTGGAACAGCCCGGCCGCCTCGAGACCCTGTCGCGCGGCGCCGCCCTGGCTCCGGTCAAGGCCGAGCGGCAGGTCGACGAGAATGCCCTGCCGACCCTGAAACCGGTCCACGTCCCGGTCGTCACGCCCGTACCGGCCGCTCCCGCTCCGGCCGTCGCCGAACCCGCCGGGGCCGCGCCCGCTCCCCCCGCCGCCGCCGCCGCCGCCGCCGAGGCTGGCCGATGACGGTTCAGGATCCCCGCGCCTACCGTCCGGCTCCCGGCGCCAACCGCCCTCTGACGTCGACCGTCTCGCCCTGGCTGCGCTGGATGGGCGAGGCGGTCTGGTTTGTCGAACACGCCTTCGAACGTGCTCGCGCCGATGCCCGGCCGGAGGAGGACACCCGCGTCCGCATCTTCCTGATCCGCATGGTCTTCGTCGCGGTGTTCAGCCTGCTGGCACTGGGCGCTGCCCGCGCGGCCTTGCTGGCGCCCACGGGCGGGTCCGGCGCCGCCCACGTCGCGGGCGCCCTGCAGCGTGCGGACCTGACCGACCGCAACGGGGCCCTGCTAGCCACCAACATCACCCACTACGGCCTCTACATCGATCCGTCCGAGGTCTGGGACAAGGACGCCGCCTTCCGCCAGATCCGCCGCGCCCTGCCGGGGATCTCGGCGACCCGCCTGCGCCGCGTCCTGGCCGGCGACCGTCGCCTGATCGCCCAGCCCGGCCTGACCCCTGCCGAGCGCCAGGCGGTGCATGCCCTGGCCCTGGGAGGTCTCTCGTTCGAGCCCGAGGATCGCCGCGTCTATCCATTGAACAGCTCCGCCGCTCACCTGATCGGCGCTGCCGATACCGGCGGTCAGGGCGTCTCCGGCGCCGAACTGGCCTTCAATGATACCATCCGCCAGGCGGGCGCGGCGGGCGCGGATTTCGCCCTGTCCATCGACCTTCGCGTTCAGGGCGTGCTCGAGAACGAGCTGGCGGCCACCGCTGAGGAAGCCGGCGCCAAGGGCGCGGTCGGGGTCGTCGCCGACGCCCGGACGGGCGAGATCCTCGGCATGGCCAGCTGGCCGACCTACGACGCCAACCGCCGGGGCCAGGCCTCCGACGACGCCGCCCTGAACCGCGTCACCTCGGCCCACTACGAGATGGGATCGGTGTTCAAGACCTTCGCCGTCGCCACCGCCATCGACACAGGCCTGGCCGATCTCGACACCATGATCGACGCGTCCCAGGCCTATATGATCGGCAACCGCCGCATCTCGGACTTCCACGCGACCAACAAGATCCTGTCGCTGGAGGATGTCTATCTGCACTCCTCCAACATCGGCACCTCGCGCCTGGCCGTCGAAATGGGCGCCGACACGATGCGCTCCTATTTCACCAAACTGGGCCTGCTCGACGCTGCCCCGATCGAGCTGCGCGAGAGCGCCCGTCCACGCCGTCCGCAGGACTGGAGCGATACGACCCGCGCCTCCATGTCGTTCGGCTACGGCATCATGATCACCCCGCTGCAGATGACGGCGGCTACGGTCGCCCTGGTCAATGGCGGGATTTATCGTCCGCTATCGCTGCGCCGCGGCGGCGCGGGTTCGGAAGGCCATCGCGTGGTCAGCGTCGAGACCTCCGCCGCCATCCGTCAGTTGATGCGCGCCAACGTCCTGCGCGGTTCGGGCGGTCAGGCCGACGCGACGGGGCTGCGCGTCGGCGGCAAGACCGGCTCGGCCAACAAGCTGGTCAACGGCCGCTATGACGCCAGCCACGGCGTCGGCTCGTTCGCCGCCGTCTTCCCGGCCGACGGCCCGGAGGATGCGCAGCGCTACGTCATCTTCGTCCTGATCGACGAGCCCAGCCAGGGGTCGCGCCTTGGCGGGGCTATTGCCGCCCCCGTCGTCGGTCGGGTGGCAGACCGCATCGCCGGCTTCCTCGGCCTCCAGCGCCGCATCGATCCGCCCGTCGCGGCCGAGGTTGCTCGATGAGCGCCGTTCGCCTCTCCGACCTGTTGCGCCGCGACGTCGCGACCGACCCGATGATCACGGGCGTGACGGCCGATAGCCGCAAGGTAGCGCCCGGCTCCCTGTTCGTGGCCTTGCCGGGCAGCGCCGCCGACGGCCGCGCCTTCATCCCCCAAGCCCTGTCGCAAGGCGCGGCCGCCGTCCTCGCACCCCAGGACACGCCGGAGGGCTTGGCGCCCCTGCTGGTCCGTTCCGGTGACGTCCGCCGCGCCTATGCGCTCGCGGCACGCGGCTTCTATGGCGCTCAACCCGCCACCTGCGTCGCTGTCACCGGCACCAACGGTAAGACCTCGGTCGCCGCCTTCTGCCGTCAGATCTGGGCCGCCCTTGGCATCAAGGCTGCCAGCATGGGCACCCTGGGCGTCGTCGCCCAGGTCGGTGCGACCACCGAGATCCTGACCCCGCCCGGCCTGACCAGCCCGGACGCCGGCGACGCCGCCCGCCTTCTGGCCACCCTGGCCGAGGGCGGCGTGACCCACCTGGCGCTCGAAGCCTCGTCCCACGGCATCGACCAGCGCCGCCTCGACGGCGTGACGCTGAAGGCCGCCGCCTTCACCAACCTGACCCAGGACCACCTCGACTATCACGGCGACATGGAGGCCTATCGCGCCGCCAAGATGCGCCTGTTCGAGACCCTGCTGCCGCGCGGCCGCACTGCCGTCCTGAACGCCGATTCCGATGCCTACAACGCCTTCGCCGCCGCCTCGATCATGTCCGGCCTCGGTGTCATGGGTGTCGGCGAGCGGGGCAGGGACCTGTCGCTGATCGAACGTCGCGCCGTGCCAGAGGGCCAGCGCCTGATCCTCGACGTGCGTGGCGACCGCCACGACGTCCTGCTGCCGCTGGCCGGCGCCTTCCAGGCCTCCAACGCCCTGGTCGCGGCTGGCCTGTGCATCGCCGCCGGCGAGGATGCCGCTAGAGTGTTGCACGCCCTTGAAAAGATCACCGGCGCGGCTGGCCGGCTGCAGCGCGTCTCGGGCGGGCCGGCTAGCGTGAGAGGGGGCGAGGCCTACGTCGACTACGCCCACACGCCCGACGGACTCGAGACCGTGCTCAAGGCGCTTCGTCCCCACGCGACCGGCCGCCTGATCGTCGTCTTCGGCGCCGGGGGCGACCGCGATAAGGGCAAGCGTCCCCTGATGGGCGAGATCGCCGGTCGCCTCGCCGACGTCGCCATCGTCACCGACGACAATCCCCGGTCCGAGGACCCCGCCGTCATCCGGGCCGAGGTCCGCGCGGGTTGCCCTGACGCCATGGAGATCGGCGACCGCCGCGCCGCCATCCGCGAGGCCACGGCCATGATGGGCGACGGAGATGTGGTCGTCGTCGCCGGAAAAGGGCATGAACAGGGTCAGATCGTGGGCGGGACGACTCATCCCTTTGACGACGCCACCGAACTCGCCGAGGCCCTGAAACACACCTAGTTCCGCTCATCCCCGCGAAAGCGGGGTCCCAGTTCTTAAGTGTGGCGCGGTGTTTGGGCTTTACGGTGGTGCGGTCTCGGTGTCAGTCATCGCCCAAAGGACTGGGTCCCCGCTTTCGCAGGGATGAGCGGAAAGAAAAACTCTTGTTGGCGCCTACCTGCGAATGAGTTCTCACCCTGACACGATCCCGCCTCTCTGGACGGCGACCGACATCGCAACGGCCACCGGCGGGCGGCTCGAAGGCGGAGATTTCGCCGCCAACGGCCTGACCTATAACAGCCGCGAGATCGGGCAGGGCGAGCTGTTCCTCGCGCTGAAGGGCGCACGCGACGGCCACGCCTTCGCCGCCTCGGCCTTCGCCGCCGGAGCCTCGGGCGCGCTCGTCGAACACCCGGTCGATGGCGGTCCCTGCATCGTCGTACCCGACACTCTGCACGCGCTCGAGGCCCTGGGCGCCGCCGCCCGCGACCGCGCTCCTCATGTCCGTCGCGGCGCCGTCACCGGCAGCGTCGGCAAGACCAGCGTGACCCAGGCGATCAAGGCCGGCCTCGATCTGGCTGGTCCGGCCCACGCCTCGATCAAGAGCTACAATAACCACATCGGCGTGCCCCTGACGCTCGCCCGCATGCACCCCTCGGTCGAACGCGCCGTGTTCGAGATCGGCATGAACGCGCCCGGCGAGATCGCGCCCCTGGCCCGAATGGTCCAGCCGCATGCCGCCTGCGTCACCACCGTCGGCCCGGTCCACATCGAGGCCTTCGCCGACGGCGAAGCCGGGGTTGCCCGCGAAAAGGCCGCCATCTTCCAGGGCCTAGGCCCAGGCGGTCTGGCGGTCATCAACGGTGACAACGTCTGGGAGCCGATGCTGCGTCAGGCGGCGCTGCATGTCGGCGCCCGGGTGGCTGCGTTCGGCTCCGAGCCCGCCCACGACGCCCGCCTGATCGACTTCACCCCCAATCCCCTCGGCGCCGTCGTCACCGCCGAAATCTACGGCCGCAGCCACGTCTTCCCGCTGAAACAGTCGGGCTTCCACTGGGGCCTCAACAGCCTGGCGGTCATCCTGATGCTCGACGCGCTTGATGTGCCGGTCGAGACGGCGCTCGCCGCCCTGGCTGATTTCGAACCGCTGAAGGGCCGGGGCGAGACCCGCACAGTCCGCATCCCCGGCGGCGGCTTCACCCTGATCGACGAGAGCTACAACGCCAATCCGCTGTCGATGACGGCCGGTTTCCGCTCGCTGGGCGCCAAGCCCATAGCGCAGGGCGGCCGTCGCATCGTGGTCCTGACCGACATGCTGGAACTCGGCGACCAGTCCGAAGCGCTTCACGCCGGCCTTGCCGCCCCGATCGACCAGGCGGGCCTCGATATCGTCCATGCCGCAGGGTCGGAGATGCGCCACCTCTATGACGCCCTGCCGCCCGCCCGTCGCGGCGTGTGGGCCGAAAGCGCCGCCGATCTCGCGGCCCAGGCCGCCGATCTGGTCGGGCCGACCGACATCGTCATGGTCAAGGGCTCGAACGGGTCGAAAGCGTCGCTTGTCGCGGCGGCGCTGGCGCGGCTAGACACATCCACAGGGGAGGCGCCCCTCCAGTAGGGTAGCGCCGCGCGCGACCCGACAGGGGCCAAAAACAATGTTCTATCTGCTTTATCTCTACTACGCCGACGTCGCGAACGAGTATCCGCTGCTGAACCTGGTTCAGTACCAGACCGTGCGCGTCGCCCTGGCCATGGCCACGGCCATGATCGTCGCGGTGGCGATGGGCAGCCGGTTCATCTCCTTCATGCGGGTCAAACAGGGCAAGGGTCAGCCGATCCGCGCCGACGGGCCGGTTTCGCACCTTTCCAAGGTCGGCACGCCCACGATGGGCGGACTGATGATCCTTGCGGGCATCGCCGTCGCCGTCTTCCTGTGGGGCGACCTGACCAACCCCTATATCTGGATCGTCTCCGGCGTGACGGCGGCCTTCGGCGTGCTGGGCTTCGTCGACGACTACGCCAAGGTGACGAAACAGACCTCGGCCGGCCTGACCTCGAAACAGAAGCTGCTGGCCCAGGTCGTCGTCTCGGTGATCGCGGGCGTCTGCGTCGTCCTGTGGATGTGGCGCTCGCCCACCTCGCCGGGTCTCGAGACCTCGATCGCCTTCCCATTCTTCAAGGACGTGCTGCTCAACGTCGGCTGGTTCTACGTCGCCTTCGCCGCTTTCACGATGGTCGGCTTCTCCAATGCGGTGAACCTGACCGACGGCCTCGACGGCCTCGCGATCGTGCCGGTGATGATGTCGGCGGCGGCCTTCGGCATCATCTCCTACCTCGTCGGCAACTTCATCTTCTCGGAGTATCTGGGCGTCCACCACGTGCCGGGCTCGGGCGAGCTGGCCATCTTCTGCGCCGCCATCATCGGCGGCGGCGTGGGCTTCCTCTGGTACAACGCCCCGCCGGCCAAGATCTTCATGGGCGACACGGGGTCCCTGGCCCTGGGCGGCGCGCTCGGCTCGATCGCCGTCGCCACCAAGCACGAGCTGGTCCTGGGCATCGTCGGCGGCCTGTTCGTCATCGAGGCCGCCTCGGTCATGATCCAGGTCGCCTATTTCAAGGCTACCAAGAAGCGGATCTTCCTTATGGCCCCTATCCACCACCATTTCGAGAAGATGGGCTGGCCGGAATCGACCGTCGTCATCCGCTTCTGGATCGTCGCCGCCATGCTGGCGCTGGTGGGGCTCAGCACGCTGAAACTCCGGTGAGGGCGCGCATTGCTGCTCCCTCTCCCGTTGGGAGAGGGCTTGAGGCTCGGAGAGCGCAGCGATCCGCAAGCCGAAAGGGTGAGGGGCGGATGGTGCGAATGAGGCGAGGTCGAACCCTCACCCTTTCGCGCAAGTCCGATCGCCTGCGGCTCTCGGGCGCTCAAGCCCTCTCCCACCGGGAGAGGGAAGCATGACCCCGGTTCCCGGCTTCGAAGGCCGTCGCGTCGCGGTGTTCGGCCTCGGCCGCTCGGGCATCACCGCCGCCCGCGCCCTCAAGGCCGGCGGCGCAGAGCCCATCCTGTGGGACGACGGCGTCTCCGGCCGCATGCAGGCCGAGGCCGAAGGGTTCGAGGTCGAGGACCTGACTGCTGCGGACTGGTCAGACTTCGCGGCCCTCGTCCTGTCGCCCGGCGCGCCCCTGACCCACCCGAAGCCTCACTGGACCGTCGACAAGGCGAAAGCCGCCGGCATCCCCGTCATCGGCGACATCGAACTGTTCGCCCGCGCGCTCGCCGCCACCCCGGCCTCCCTGCGGCCGAAGGTGATCGCCATCACCGGCACCAACGGCAAGTCCACCACCACCGCCCTGATCGGCTGGGTGCTCAAGCAGGCAGGCATGAAGATCGCCGTCGGCGGCAATATCGGCATCGGCGTCCTGGCCCTGCCGCCACCCGCCGAGGTCCAGGCCTATGTCATCGAGGTCTCCAGCTACCAGCTCGACCTGACCACTTCCTTCGCCCCCGACGTCGCCATCCTGACCAACATCAGCCCCGACCACCTCGACCGCCACGGCGGTATGGAGGGCTATGTCGCGGCCAAGACCCGGCTGTTCCAGGTCATGTCGTCCGACAAAGTCGCCCTGATCGGCGTCGACGAAGACTGGGGCTGGAAGACCGTCAACGCCCTCAACGACCGCCGCCTGCGGGTCTCGACCATCACCACCCGCACTCCGCCCGAGTTCATCGACCCGACCGGCGCAGTCCCCGTCGCCGACCTCGCCGCCCGCCTACCCGATCAGGTCGCCGCCTTTGACGCGGGCCGGTTCATCATCGTCGATGCGACCAACGGCAAGCTCGTCGCCGACGGCGTCGCCATCGCCGACCTCGCCCCCGCCCGCTCGCTGCCCGGCCGCCATAATGCCCAGAACGCCGCCTTCGCCTATGCCGCCGCTCGCGCCATCGGCGTGTCGCACGACACCGCCGTCGAAGGCCTGATGACCTTCCTCGGCCTCGCCCATCGGATGGAGACGGTCGGCCATCTCTGTGCCGTGCGCTTCGTCAACGACTCCAAGGCTACCAACGCCGACGCCGCCCGTCAGGCCCTGATGTCCTATCCGAGCTCCTTCTGGATCGCCGGCGGGCGAGCCAAGGATGGCGGCATCGCCGAACTGGCCGACCTCTTCCCGCGCGTGGCCAAGGCCTATCTGATCGGCGAAGCGGCGAAGGATTTCGCATCGACCCTCGGCGACACGCCCCACGTCATCGCCAGGGATATGGCCGCGGCTGTCGCCCTCGCGTCCGAGGACGCCGCGAGAGCCGGCGGCGACCCCGTCGTCCTCCTCAGCCCAGCCTGCGCCAGCTTCGACCAGTTCCCCGACTTCGAGGCGCGCGGAGAAGCGTTCCGGGCCGCCGTTCTTAACCTCGGAGCTACCCCTTCCGTTCATGGTTGAGAAACCATGACCCAGGCCGTCTATTCCCATCCGTTTTCGCGCAACGACCAGAGCCCGATCGCCCAGTGGTTCTGGACGGTGGATCGCGGCCTGCTCGGCGCGGCGCTCGCCCTCATGGGCCTGGGCGTCATGCTGTCGTTCGCCTCGTCCCCGGCCGCCATCCTGGCCGATGAGTCGATCACCGACCCCTTCCACTATTCCTGGCGCATGATCGTCTGGGCCAGCGGCGGCATCGGCCTGATGCTGACCATGTCGCTGCTGTCGCCCCGAGGCGTGCGACGGATCGCGGTCCTCGGCCTGCTCGGCGCCATTGTTGTCATGGCCATGCTGCCCTTCATCGGCGACACGGTGAAGGGCGCGGCGCGCTGGGTGAACCTCGGCCCATTCAGCCTCCAGCCCTCCGAGTTCGCCAAGCCCAGCCTGATCGTCTTCGCCGCCTGGATGTTCGCCGAAGGCCAGAAGGGGCAGGGCGTTCCCGGCGTCTCCATCGCCTTCGGCTTCTACGTTGTGACCGTAGCCCTGCTGCTGATCCAGCCGGACATCGGCCAGACGCTTCTGATCACCACCACCTTTATGGCCGTCTTCTTCATGGCCGGCGTACCCCTACGCTGGGTCGCGGTTCTCGGCGGGATGTTCGTCGCCGGCATGACCGCCATCTATCTGCTCTTCCCCCACGTCCAGGCGCGCGTCGCCAAGTTCGTCTCGCCCGGCGTCGAGGACACCCACCAGATCGACCGCGCCTCCGAGGCCATCCGCGCCGGCGGCCTGGTCGGGCGCGGCGTGGGCGAAGGGGTCATGAAACGCTCCGTCCCCGACCTGCACACCGACTTCATCTATTCCGTCGGCGCCGAGGAGTTCGGACTGGTCCTCAGCCTCGTCATGATCGGCCTCTACGCCTTCATCGTCTTCCGCGGCATGGGCCGGGCGATGAAGCTGAACGATCCATTCGAACAGACGGCGGCTGCCGGCCTGTTCATGCTGATCGGCCTGCAGGCGTCGATCAATGTCGCGGTGAACCTGAACCTGATCCCGACCAAGGGGATGACGCTTCCCTTCATCAGCTATGGCGGCTCGTCCATGATGGCCATGGGCCTGACCATGGGCTTCGCCCTGGCGTTGACGCGGAAACGCCCTGGAGCCTACGAGCCGGGGGCCAGCCTCCAGCGGCCGCGTCGGTTGTTGATGCCGTAGCAATCCTCTCCCTCCCACTCGGGGGAGGGAGAGGATGACGATCGCCAACGCGTCGGCTAAGCCATCGACATGACCAAGCTCTGCGTCGTCGCCGCCGGCGGAACCGGCGGCCACATGTTCCCGGCCGAGGCCTTGGCCCGCGAGATGGCCGCGCGCGGCTGGCGCGTTGTCCTGGCCACCGACCATCGCGGCGAACAGTACGCCCAGGCCTTCCCGGCCGAGGAGCGCCTCGCCCTCGACGCCGCCACCGGCTCCGGTCCGATCGGCCTGATCAAGGCCGGCGTCGCCATCGTGCGCGGCATTGGTCAGGCCCAAACCGCCTTCAACCGGCTGGACGCCCAGGTCGTCGTCGGCTTCGGCGGCTATCCGTCCGCCCCCGCCCTGGTCGCCGCTATCCTGCAGAAGCGCCCGACCCTGATCCACGAACAGAACGCCGTCCTCGGCCGCACCAACCGCGCCCTCGCCCCCCACGTCCGCGCTGTGGCCTCGTCCTTCCCGACGCTGGAGCGCGCCTCGCCGGCCGTGAAGGCCCGCGCCCAGGTCGTCGGCGCCCCGGTCCGCGCCGACATCCGCGCCCTGTTCGACCGCACCTGGACGCCTCCGGGCGACGGTCCCATCCGCATCCTCGTCACGGGCGGCAGCCAGGGCGCCCGCCTTCTTTCCGAGACCACCCCCCGCGCGCTGGCGACCTTGCCGGACGCGATCAAACGCCGCCTCAAGGTTCAGCAGCAGTCCCGCCCCGAGACCCTGGAGACCTCGCGCCAGATCTACCTCGATGCTGGCATCGAGGCCGAGGTCGCCCCCTTCTTCCGCGACATGGCCTCCCGCCTGTCCGCCGCCCACCTGGTCGTCGGCCGCGCCGGCGCCTCGACCTGCGCCGAGCTGGCCGTCGCGGCCATGCCGTCGATCCTGATCCCGCTGAAGATCGCCACCGACGACCACCAGCGTCTCAACCCCAAACTGCTGACCGACGTCGGCGCCGCCGAGGTGATCCTCGAGGACGACGTCACCGTCGCCGCCATGGCGGCCGCTGTCGCGGGCGTCCTCGCTGACCCCGCGCGCCTTGCCTCCATGAGCGCCGCGGCCCGCTCCGTGGCCATACCCGACGCGGCCCAACGCCTCGCGGATCTCGCCGAGGCTACGGCCGGATGACCGGCGCGGCCCTGCCGCCGGTGGGAACAGAAGACGCCGTTGACACGCTGTTTGCGTCTATGCCCCCCGAAATCACCAACCTGACCCGCCAGATCGTCACCCTGTGGCGCCAGTTCTACTGGCTCCCGGAGTGGCTCGTGGTCGCCATCGTGGTGACCGTCTTCGTCGGCGCTGGCTGGATCATCCACCGCATCGTCTTCTCCATTCTTCGTCGCGTCGTGAAGAACCGTGACCTGTACTGGCGCGGGGTGCTCGAACGGGTCCGCAAGAAACTGCGCATCCTGATTATCCTGATCGCCATCGGCTTCTCGATCACCGTCTCGCCACTGGACCCGGAGCCGTCCCAGAGCGTTCGCGCCGTCATCCTGTTCCTGACCATCCTCGTCCTCGGCTGGATCGTCGCCGGCGCCGTCGACATGTGGGCCGTCGTCCATCTCCGTCAGTTCAACATGCAGACCGAGGACAATCTGGTCGCACGCAAGCACGTCACCCAGACGCGCATCCTGCAACGCGCTGCTGTCATCCTCATCGGTCTGATCACTGTGGCCCTGGCCCTGATGACCATCGGGGCCGTGCGTCAGTGGGGCGTCTCGCTGCTGGCCTCCGCCGGCGTGGTCGGCATCATCGCCGGCCTCGCGCTGCAGCCCTATCTGACCAACCTGATCGCCGGCATCCAGATCGCCACCGCCCAGCCCATCCGCATCGACGACGCCGTCATCGTGGAAGGGGAGTGGGGCACGGTCGAGGAAATCACCTCCACCTATGTCGTGATCAAGCTGTGGGACTGGCGGCGGATGATCCTGCCGCTCAGCTATTTCATCGAGAAGCCGTTCCAGAACTGGACCCGAGAGACGTCACGCCTGATCGGCACGGCCATGCTCTACGTCGACTACGAGGCCCCGATGGACCGCCTCCGCGCCGAGCTGGAACGCATCTGCAAGGCCTCGCCGCTGTGGGACGGCGACATCGTCAACCTCCAGGTCACCGACATCACCGACCGTGTCGCCCAGGTCCGCTGCCTTGCCAGCGCGCGCTCGGCACCGGTGGCCTTCGACCTGCGCTGCGAGATCAGGGAGAAGATGCTGGCCTTCATGCGGGACCAGTGCCCGGAGGCCCTGCCGCAGGATCGGCTCAACTTCCCTCTCCCGGTGGGAGAGGGCTTGAGGCCCGCAGAGCAAAGCGATGCGACTTGGCCGAAAGGGTGAGGGTCGGGTGCTGACCGGTGAGGCACGACCCTCACCCTTTCGCGCAAGTCTGATCGCCTGACGGCTCTCAGACGCTCAAGCCCTCTCCCACCGGGAGAGGGGTCATTCCGCCATCGCCGCCCGCCCGATCCGCACCGCAGCCTCCACCGTCGTCGCCACGACCTTCTGCTCCACAGTCCCACAGGCCACTGCCAGCAACTCTGCCGCATCCCCGCCCGGCGCCGCCGGATAGGCCGGCTGCCCTTCCGGCGTGCTCGGTCCCTCGGCTCCGCCGACCGCCACCGAGGCGAAGTCCAGCCGGTCCGCCGTCCCGGCATCACAGCCGAACCGCCACCAGGACCAGCCACCCAGATACCGTGTCGTCCCGACCGTGAAGTCCTCCTCCACGACCTGCAGCGACCGCATCCGCACCCCGTCCGGCTCCCGCCGGATCGTGGCTGCGTCCGCGAACACGACGAATCGACCGACCCCGGTCAGGACCAGCGCATGCGCCTCGGGCGGGAGAGACGCAGCGGCCTGGATCACGCGACCAGCGTCTCGGCCTGGGTCAGGTCGACGCTGACCAGCTGTGACACCCCGCGCTCGGGCATGGTCACGCCGTACAGCCGATCCATCCGGCTCATGGTCACCGGATTGTGGGTGATGACGATGAACCGCGTGTCCGTCCGGTTCCGCATCTCGTTCAGCATCCGGCAGAAGCGATCCACGTTGGCGTCGTCCAGCGGCGCATCCACCTCGTCCAGCACGCAGACCGGCGCCGGATTGGCCAGGAAGACCGCAAAGATCAGCGCCGCCGCCGTCAGGGCCTGCTCTCCGCCCGACATCAAACTCATGACCGACAGCCGCTTGCCGGGCGGACAGGCGAAGATCTCCAGTCCGGCCTCCAGCGGATCGTCGGACTCGACCAGTTTCAGCTCCGCCTGGCCGCCGCCGAACAGCGCTTCGAACAGGCTCTTGAAGTTGTCGTTGATGACGTCGAACGCCGCCACCAGCCGCTCACGCCCTTCGGCGTTCAGTTCGTCAATGCCGTCGCGCAGCTTGGCAATGGCGCCGGTCAGGTCCGACCGCTCCAGCCGCATGGTTTGCAGCCGCTCGCCGTACTCCTCGGCCTCGTCCTCGGCCAGGAGATTGACCGCGCCGAGCATCTCCCGCTCGCGCTCGAGACCGAACAGCAGGCTCTCCGCCCCCGCCGCGTCCGGCGGCCGGGCGATGGCGTCGTCGGTCAATTTCTGCCCCAGGTCTTCCGGCGACATCTGCGCCGTCTCGCGGACGTTGTTCGCGGCGTCCAGCAGCCGTTCGGCCGCCGCCTCCGACCGCGCCGCCAGACCGGCCCGGGCCTCGCGCGCGCTCGCCGCCGTCGCATCAGCCGCGCGGCTGGCCCGGTCCGAATCGCCGGCCTCGCCTTCGGCCACCGCCAGCCTATCCGCCGCCGTCTTCCGCCGCGTCTCGGCTGAGGTCAGCATGTCCATCAGCTTCAATCGCTGTGCAGCCAAGGCTTCCGGCGCCCGTTCGGCCTGCAACAGCAACGCGGCCGTCTTGCCCGTGTCGCCCTCCAGCACCATGATCCGCGCCGTCGAATCCCTGGCCCGCGCCGCCCAGCTGTCGCGCTCCCGCGTCAGGGAGCCCAGCCGCTGCTCGCGTCCGGCCCGGTCCCGCGCCTCTGCATCCCGGTCCGCCCGCGCCCCGGCCGCAGCGCCACGCGCCGCATCCGCCGCCGTGCGCGCCGTCGCCAGCTCGGCCTTCAGTCCCGACAGCGTCTCGGATGGCGCGTCGGTCGCCAGCGCCTCGGCCAGCGCCGCCTCCGCCGCCTCATGCTCGACCGCCAGCCGTTCCAGCGTCTCGTCCAGCGCCGTCGCCCGCGCCTCGCGCCGGGCCTGTTCATTGGTCAGCCGCTGCACCGCGTCCCGCGCCGTGGTCACGGCCTTGTCGGCCGCGAAGGGCAGCAGCCGCGCCGCCTTGACCGCCTCCTCCGAAGCCCGGAAGGCTTCGGTGGCCGCCTTCAAAGCCGCCTGCGCCGTCTCCAGCGCCGGCTTGCCCGCATCGATGTCCGCTTCCAGTTCGGCCAGCCGCGTGCGCTGGGCCATCCGCACGGCCGCCGGTCTCGGCGCATCGGCCCGGCTGACGAACCCGTCCCAACGATAGAGGTCGCCCTCCCGCGTCACCAGTCGCGCCCCGACCGGCAGCGACTTTGCCAGCCCTGCGGCCTCAGCCTTCGCCGCGACCCCGCACAGGGCCAGCCGCGCCGCCAGCGCCTCGGGCGCCCTCACATGATTGGCCAACGGCTCGATTCCTGCCGGCCAGACGGGTGCTGGCACGTTCGCCCCGCCCCAATAGGCCGCCGCCTTCGCATCCAGCGCCGCGTCCAGGTCGTCGCCCAGCGCCGCGGCCAGAGCGGCCTCGTATCCCTTGTCCGCCCCGACCTGGTCCAGCGCCGGCGAATGGTCCCGACGCCCCGAGAGCAGCAGCGACGCCAGCCCCCGCGCCTCGGTCTGCAACCGCCCCAGCCGATCCTCGGCCGCCCGCGCCGTCGTCCGCGCCTCCTGCTCGGCCCGCGCGCGTTCCGCCCGATCGGCCTCGGCGGCTTCCACACCCGCCCGCGCCACGGTCAGCGCGGCCGTCGCCGTCTCCAGCGCCTCGCGCGCGGCGGCCAGTTCCGGCGTCTCCAGCGGCCCCAGCGCCTCGCGCTCTCGCCTGGCGCCGTCCAGGGCCGCGACCGCCCGCGCCACCCGCGCCTCGGCGTCGCGTTTCCGCGCCGTCTCGGCATTCGCGCGCGCCTCGACCGCCGCGAGCGAGCCCGCCAGCCGTTCGACCTCGGCATCGGCTGCGCGACGGGCCTCTTCCGCCGCCTCCAGCGCCCGCTCCAGCTCCGGCCCGCGCCCGGGCGCCGCGGCGATCTCGGCTGTCAGCACCTCCAGCTCGGACCCCCGCCGCGCCAGTTCGCCCTCGGCGTCGCCCGCCATGGCGATCTCGCGTTCGGTGTCGTTGGCGATCCGCTGCGCTTCGGCAGTGAGACGGTCGACCTCGGCCCGCGCCGACTGCTCGGCCATGTCCAGCCGGTCGCGCTCGAGCGAGGCGCGGTGCAGCAGGGCCGCCGCCACCGCATCCTCTTCCCGCGCCGGCTTCAAGCCTTCCTGCGCCGACAGGGCCGCCGTCTGGGCCCTGGCCGCCGCCGCCGTCGCCTCGGCGACCGCCCGGTCCGCCGCCGCCAGCTCCGCCGCCGCCGTCTCCGCCGCCAGCCGCGCGTCGTTCCAGCGCACGAACAGCAGGGCCGCCTGCAGGGCCCTGATCTCGGCCGAGATCTTCTTGTACTTCTCCGCCTGCCGCGCCTCGCGCTTCAGCCGCGTCAGAGCTGTCTCAAGCTCGCGCCCGATGTCGTCCAGCCGCTCCAGATTGGTCTCGGCCGCCTTGAGCCTCAGCTCCGCCTCGTGCCGTCGGGTATGCAGGCCCGCCACCCCGCCGGCCTCCTCGAGGATCCGCCGTCGGTTCTGCGGCTTGGCCGCGATCAGCTCGCTGATCTGCCCCTGACGCACCAGGGCCGGAGAGTTCGCCCCCGTCGAGGCATCGGCGAACAGCAGCTGGACGTCCCGCGCCCGCACCTCCTTGCCGTTGATGCGATAGGTCGAGCCCTGGCCCCGGTCGATCCGGCGCGACACCTCGATGATGGCGCTGTCGGTGAAGGGCTGGGGCGCCTTCCGCTGGGCGTTGTCGATGGTCAGCTGGACTTCGGCGTGGTTCCGGGGCGGGCGGTTCGAGGCCCCGGAGAAGATCACGTCGTCCATGCCCGTGCCGCGCATGGCCTTGGCCGAGTTCGCGCCCATGACCCAGCGCATGCTCTCCAGCACGTTAGACTTGCCGCAGCCGTTCGGTCCCACGATCCCCGTCAGACCCGGCTCGATCCAGACCTCCGCCGGGTCGACGAACGACTTGAAGCCGACGAGCCGGAGGCGCTGGAACTGCATGCCTTCGTCAGCTGCGGGGCAGCAGGGGCCGGATCGCAGCGGACAGACCGTCCAGCGAGGTGTCCGACACGGCGCGGCCGTTGACGAAGAAGCTCGGCGTGCCCTGGACCCCGGCGGCTGTGGCCCCCGCGACCTCGGCGCGGATGCCGTTCAGCGTCGCCGGATCGGCCAGGCAGGCGTCGATCTCGGCCTGGGTCCGTCCGCTGGCGGCGACCCCTGTGGCGTACCAGTCGGCCAGCGGCGCGCCGTCGATGATCGCGGCCTGACCGGTCATGAAGGACGAGGCCACCTCGTAGAACCGGGCCGGAGCCGCGCAGCGGGCGATTCCGGCGGCGCGCGCCGCCACCTGGGCCGGTGCGGTCGGTAGGTTGCGGAACACCAGCCGCACCTGGCCGGTGTCGATGAACCGCGCCTTGAAGCCCGGCAGGACGGTCGTGTGCCAGTGGGCGCAGTGCGAGCAGACGAACGAGGCGTATTCGATCACCGTCACCGGCGCGTCGGCGCGACCCAGCACCCGGTCGGCGCTCGTCACCGCAGGCGGAGCGGCCGCAGCCTGGGCGGACGCCGCCATCGGGGTGGCGACTAGCGCCAGCATCAGGACCAGCGAACGGATCATTTGGCCAACTCGGCTTCGATGGCCGGCGCCAGGTCGGCCATGACCGTGCCTTCGCCGCCGGGCGACGAGACCTGTCTTCCATTCACGAAGAAGGTCGGCGTGTTGATCACGCCGGCGTCCGTCGCGGCCTTCACCCGGGCCTCGAGCGCGGCGATCCCCTCGGGATTGGTCACGCAACGGGTGAACGCCGCCTCGTCAATGCCCACGCCGCCGGCGATTCGGATCAGGCTGTCGCGCGGGTTGGTCCCCGTGCGCCATTCCGTCTGGCTCTCCATGATGGCGTGGATGACGTCGAAATACTTGTCCGGTCCGGCGCAGCGGGCCAGCAGGAAGCCGGCCGCGGCGACCTCGGCCGGCGGCGTCGGCAGTTCTCGGAAGACGTAGCGGACCTTGTTGGTGTCGACATAGGCGGCCTTGAATGCCGGCCAGGTATTCTGCTGCCACAGGGCGCAGTGGGGGCAGGTGGGCGAGGCGTACTCGACAAACGTGACCTTGGCGCCTTCGGCTGCGCCCAAGGCCATGTCGCCGTTGACGACCGCCTTCGACCCCCCGCACGAGGCGAGGGCCAGGGCGGAAAGGGCGAGGAACAGGTTGCGGAACAGGATCATCGGATCAGCTCGCAGCTATGGCGGCGTCGATCTTTTCCGACAGCCCGCTCAGCGAGCTGTCGGCGACATGTTCGCCATTGACCATGAAATAGGGGGTGCCGGTCACGCCGGCGTCGAGCGCCGACTCGATGCGGGTGTCCATGGCCTTGATCGCATCGGCGTCGGTGACGCAGGCCTGGAACTGCTCTTCCGACAGGCCCGCGCCGTTGGCGATGCGCAGCAGGACGGAGCGGGGCGGCACGCCGCCGAAGATCTCGGCCTGGCTGGCCATGATCTCGTGGATCACCGGGAAATATTTGTCCGGCCCGGCGCAGCGCGCGATCAGGAAGCCGGCGACGGCCACGGATTCAGGCGCGGTCGGGAATTCGCGGAAGACATATCGGACCTGGTTGGTGTCGACGTATTTGGTCTTGAACTCCGGATAGACCTGCGCCTGCCAGGCGGCGCAGTGGCTGCAGGTGACCGAGGCGTATTCGACCACGGTGACCTTGGCTCCTTCAGGGGCCCCCAGCGCCATGTCGCCCTCAGCCGGGGCGCCGGTCTGGGCGCCGGAGCAGGCGGCCAGCATGGCCATGGCCGCCAGGGCGGTTCCTGTCACGGCCGCGCGGCGGCTCATGGAGGCGTATTTGAACGGGCCGCTGGCGCGCATGGCGTCTTCCTTAAGAACTCAGACTCTGGATGATCGCGCGATTCCCCGACGGCTGCGCGAATTCCATGGTTGTCGAGAACAGGTGCGGCGGAAAAAGGTCAAGGGCCAGCCCTCGGAATCTGACTGGAGGCGGCGGGCTAAACGACGCATCGTTGACGGATCCCTCTTCCTTTCGTCATTCCAGGCGCAGCGCAGCGAGACGGACACGCGAAATGCGCTTATCGCCGCCGCCCCTTGGCCTCATCCGAAAGCACGGCCCGCCCCAGGTTCGCCAGCGCCGCCTTCAGCCCGTCCGGTGCGGCTGCGACCGACTTCGTCAGTTCAGCCTCCGCCGCTGCATCCAGCGGATCGATCCGCCGCCGCGCGCCGCGCGTCGAGGCGGCGATCTGGGGCAGGGGCTTCACCGGCCCCTGGGCGATGCGCAGCTTGTCCACCGCGCCGGGACCGAGGAACAGGTTCACCCGCGCCAGGATGTCGGCCGACTGGTGCTGGACCAGCAGTGCCGCCGGGCCCGCGACGCGCAGCTCCAGCGTCCCGCCGGTTCCGGCCCGGCCCTTGGTCAGTTTCTGCGGCCGGGTGACGCGGGCCAGCTGGTCGCCGACGATCTCGCGCCAGCGCGGCTCCAGCGCCCCCGCGCCGCGCCCGAACTTCTCGTCCAGTTCGCGGATCAGCGGCGCCAGGGCCCGACCGGCCGGAGGCGTCGGGCGCGGCATGGGCCGGGTCCGTCGCCGCGACAGGATCTCGCGGGTCTCAGCGTCTGTGGGCAGATCGCGCGCCATGACCGCACCCTAACCGATATTCGCGCCGACTTCTCCCTCCCCCTCGGGGGAGTGCAGGTCGCGCAGCGACCGGGTGGGGGCGGCAAGGCAAGCCACTCAGAGCGGTGTCCGCATCGCGCGGCCGCCCCCACCCGGTCTCCGCTACGCTCCGACCACCCTCCCCGAACGGGGAGGGAGAGGCTATGGGATCACCCATGCCTCCCGCCGACATCGCCACCCTGCGCGCCGCCCTGCTGGCCTGGTACGACGCCCATGCGCGCACCCTGCAGTGGCGCAGCCCCCCGGGCGCGGCCGAACGGACCGACCCCTACCGCGTCTGGCTGTCCGAGGTGATGCTGCAGCAGACCACCGTCCCCCATGCCGCCCCCTATTTCGAGCGGTTCACCGCGCGCTGGCCGACCGTCGGAGACCTCGCCGCCGCTCCCGACAGTGACCTGATGGCCGCCTGGGCGGGGCTCGGCTACTACGCCCGCGCCCGCAACCTGCTGGCCTGCGCCCGCGCCGTGGCTAACGATCACGGCGGCGTCTTCCCCGACACAGAGGTCGCGCTTCTGGCGTTGCCGGGGGTCGGAGCTTATACCGCCGCCGCCGTCGCCGCGATCGCCTTCGACCGGTCGGCCAATGTCGTGGACGGCAACGTCGAGCGCGTCGTCGCCCGCCTGTTCGCCGTCGAGACGCCCGTCCCCGCCGCCCGGCCAGAGCTGAAACGTCTGGCCGCGACCCTCGTCGCCGATGATCGCCCGGGAGCCAGACACGGGGATTGGGCCCAGGCCCTGATGGACCTCGGCTCCACCGTCTGCCGTCCGAAATCCCCACTCTGCCTGATGTGCCCGATCTCAGGGTTCTGCGCCGGCCGCGCGACCGGAGAGCCCGAACGCTATCCGGTCAGGACGAAGAAGGCCGCCCGCCCGCACCGGCGCGGCGTCGCCTGGGTCCTCCGCGACGACGGGGGCCGCATCGCCCTCGTCCGCCGCCCGGACAAGGGTCTGCTCGGCGGCATGGCCGGCCTCCCGACCAGCAACTGGCTCGAAGCCACGCCGGATGCCCTCCCGCCGGTCGCGGCCGACTGGACCGACGCGGGCGCCGTCGAACACGTCTTCACCCACTTCTCCCTGACGCTGGCCGTATGCGTCGCGACGGGGCAGGGTGACTTCCTCTGGACGCCGGAAGCCGAGGCGCTGGCGGCCTTGCCGACGGTGTTCCGCAAGGCGCTGGAACGGGCTCTGGCAATGCAACCCACCTCCGTGCACCCCGGCGAAGGCCGGGGTCCAGATGGAAGACTCGCTGCTAAGGCCCACAAACCTTTGCGCAATCCCGGCCGTCCCCATCGGTGATCTGGCTCTGCCGCCTTCCCCGGTTGCACGGAGGGCGGCCTACCGTGTCGTCACGATCCTGACCTCGCCGACGCGATTCCTCGGCATGACCACCACCTGGTCACCCAGCCGCTCGAAGGCCAGGTCGAGGACGGCATCGCCGACCTGGAGCCGGCTGACGGTCAGCCGCTCGATCCCGGCGGGCAGTGTGGGGGCGTCGATCGTCACGGTCTTCGTCAGGGCGTCAATCGACACCCCCAGCGAAGCCTGCAGCATCAGGAATACCGACCCTGCCGCCCAGGCCTGGGGCAGACAGGCGACCGGATAGGCGATCGGTCCCTCGCCCGGCTCCCGCTCGAAGCCGCAGAACAGCTCCGGCAGGCGCATCTGGAAATGGCTGGCGGCGGCATAGATCTCGCCCAGGATCATCCCGACCGCGTCCCTCTCGCCGTAGCGGGCCATGCCGGCGACCCCCAGCGAGGTGTCGTGCGGCCAGACTGAGCCGTTGTGATAGCTCATCGGATTGAACCGGGCCTGCCCCTTCGCCAGCGTCCGCAGGCCCCAGCCGGAGCGGAACTCCGCGCCCAGCAGCCGCTTCGTCACCGCTGCGGCCCGCGCCGCAGACGGCAGGCCGGTGAACATCAGATGGCCGGCGTTCGACCCGATGGCCTCGCAGGGGTTCCCGTCGCCGTCCAACGCGATGGCGTAGAACTGTTCATCCTCCATCCAGAACCGGTCCTCGACCAGCAGCCGAACCTCCTCGGCCTGCCGGTTCCAGGCCGGGGCCCGGGCGTCGCCCAGCAGTGCGCCCAGATCGGCCATCGCCCGCCAGGCCGCGAAGGCGTAGCCTTGGACCTCCAGAAGGGCTATCGGCCCCTTCGGGAACCGGCCGTCGGAATGGAAGATGGAGTCCTCGGAATCTTTCCAGCCTTGGTTTGACAGGCCCGTTTCGGCCGCCCTGGCGTAGTCGATCAGCCCGTCGCCATTGCTGTCGCCATAGTCCCGCATCCACTCCGTCGCGGCGACCAGATTGGGCCACAGCGCCCGGATCGTCTCCAGATCGCCGGTCCGGCGGAACCAGGCCCCGGCCAGGGCGACGAACAGACAGGTAGTGTCTACCCCGCCGTAATAGAGGCCGAAGGGCACCTCCCCGAGCGCGCTCATCTCGCCGCCCCGGGTCTCGTGCATGATCTTGCCGGGCTGGCTGTCCTGGAAGGGTGAGACCTCGGTCGCCTGTCGCGCAGCCAGATAGGTCAGCACCCCCTTGGCCAGCGACGGATCGAGCCACAGCATCTGCCAGGCCGAGATGATTCCGTCCCGCCCGAACGGCGTCGAGAACCACGGCGTCCCTGCATAGGGATACGGCCCTGTCGGCAGGTCGGTGGTTAGCAGGGCGATGTCGGATCGCGACTGGTCCAGCCAGGCGTTGAAGCGCGGGCTTCGTGGCCCCCTCAGCGAGGCTCCCCGACGGCGCCGGCGCCGCATCGCCAGCCGCGCCTGCACCGCGTTCCCACGCCAGCGCTGGGCGTCCGGCGTCAGGCACATCTCGGGCCCGCACTCGATATAGAGATCCAATTCCTTGCCCATCGGCAGGCTGAACATGAACTCGGCTCGCGAGCCGTTCAGTCGGGCGGGCGGTTCGGAAAACGCCAGGCAACTCGTCCGCACCACCGCGTCGAGCCCGGTATAGCGGAAGGTGACACGACGTCCGTCGGTGGTCGGAACCTCGCCTGCCCCGCGCTTTTTGCGCAGGGTGCCTCGCACCTGGAAGATATCGGCGAAATCGGCGCCGAACTCGAAAGCCAGCGGTAACAGGACGTCCTCGATCCCATGGTTCACCATCCGGACCCGCTCGAACAGCCGCCGGTCCCATACAAACCGACGCCGCTCGATATGCAGCACCCCCGCCGGCGCCGACCGACCACCCATTGGCGGCAGGGGTCTGTTGGTCGTGTGGGCCGTGAAGAACACGTTGTCCCGCGACACGCCCGAACTCAGCCGCGATGGCCTCGCCAGCCCCACGGTCATCACGAACCGTGACAGGATCCGGGTGTCGCGGTCGAACAGGCCGTCGGCCCCGCCCTTCAGGTCTCCCCAGTTGTCCGCCACCAGGAAGGTGTCGCCGTCCTTCAGCGCCTGCAGAGTATCCAGGCCGCCGCTCTCCGCGCTTTCTGCGGCCGTCTGCTGAACCGAATAGCCGTCGTCCATGGAACCTCGCTGGCGCCCCCGCCTGTCACCAGCCTGGCGTGCCAATGCGAAAGGACAATGGCCGAGGCGAGGTTAGGTTCAGGCGGAAACCGCAAAGCTCCGGTCTTCGTGCAGCGGAACCACCACTTCGTCCAGGATCGCTTCGGCGTAAGGCTTCTTCGCCAGCAGGTCGCCGTAGACATCGAGATAGCGCCGGGCCATCGCCGCAGCCGAGAACCGCAGCTCGAAACAGGCCCTGACGGCCGCGCGGTCGAGCATGGGGGCGCGATCGGCGGCGGCCACGGCCTGCTCCAGGGTGTCGACCAGGAAACCGGTCGCGCCGTCCTCGATGACCTCGGTGGTCGAGCCGCAGCGGAAGGCGACGACCGGCGTCCCACAGGCCATCGCCTCGATCATCACCAGGCCGAAGGGCTCGGGCCAGTCGATCGGGAACAGCAGGGCCTCGGCGCCGCCCAGGAACTCCGACTTCTGGTGATCGCCGATCTCGCCGATGAACTCGATCAACGGGTTGCCGTCGATCATCGGTTTGATCCTCGTCTCGTAGTAGACCCGATCCGCCGCATCGACCTTGGCCGCCATCTTCAGCCGCTTGCCCAGCTTGGTGGCGATCTCGATCGCCCGGTCGGGACGCTTCTCGGGCGAGATTCGACCAAGGAAGGCGAGGTAGCCCTTCGACTTCGGCGAGAAGACATACTGCTCCGCCGGCATCCCGTGGTGAACGGTGGCCTTCCAGTTGGCGAAGGCCAGGGGGCGCCGCTGATCGTTCGAGATCGAGACCAGACCGAACTGCGGCCAGTGCTCATAGACCTCCGGCAGGTCCTTCATGTCGAGCCGTCCGTGCAGGGTGGTCAGGGTCTTGTTCGCGATCCGCTCGAAGAACGGGAAATGGATCATGTCAGTGTGGAAGTGAATGACATCGAAGTCGTCAGCGCGGCGCAGGACCTCCGCCAGCATGCTCATGTGCGAGGCCAGATCCGACTTGAGCGGCGCCGGATCCAGCCGGATCGCCTGGTCCCGGACAGGCACAAGCCTGGCCCGGGTCTGCGCCTCTGCCGATGCGAACAGGGTCACCTCATGGCCCAGATCGACCAGGGCGTCGGTCAGGTGGCCCACGACCCGTTCGGTGCCTCCGTACAGCTTGGGAGGGACGGCTTCGTACAGCGGAGTGACCTGGGCGATCTTCATGATGGCTTGCTCCGACCCGCTCAGCCGGGCCGTAGACATCAATGATATCGCAACGGCGCAGTTCCCTGAGGAACGGAGAATTTCAGCAATGATTGCGGCGCGTTAGCGCGGACCAAAGGTTCGCTTCCCGACACTTCTGCGGTCCGCCTCAAGCAGATGAAGGACCTGGTCGAGACTATTGCATCCCAGCCCTGACCTCGGCGCGCAGGGCGTCGATGGAGCGCAGACCCGTATCGGTACGGAAGCGCCAATAGGTCCAGCCGTTGCAGGCCGGGGCATTCTCGAACAGGGCTCCCAGCTTGTGGATCGAGCCTGTCATGGCGCCCGACACCAGAGACCCGTCAGCGCGGACGCGAGCCTCGCGCTCGCCCTTTGGACAGTAGAGGACATCGCCCGGCGACAGCAGCCCGGCCTCGACCAGGGCGCCGAACGGAACCTTGACCTCGGCGCGTTTGGAGCCCGTGACCACGAGGTCCTCCGGCCGGGCCGGGATGACCGCCTTGATCCGCGTCTCGGCGACTTTGGCGTATTCGGCATCGCGTTCGATGCCGATGTAGTGACGGCCCAGCCGCTTGGCGGCCGCGCCGGTGGTTCCCGTGCCGAAGAAGGGGTCCAGGATCACGTCGCCGGGCCGGGTCGCGGCCAGGATCACCCGGTGCAACAGGGCCTCGGGCTTCTGGGTCGGATGCGCCTTCTTGCCGTCCTCGCCCTTGATCCGCTCCTCGCCGGTGCAGAGCGCAAAGGTCCAGTCCGAGCGCATCTGGGTGTCTTCGTTGAAGGCCTTCAGCGCATCGTAGTTGAAGGTATAGCGCTTCTGCTCACGGCTCTTGGCGGCCCAGATCAGGGTTTCGTGGGCGTTGGTGAAACGCGTCCCCTTGAAGTTTGGCATCGGGTTGGTCTTGCGCCAGATGATGTCGTTCAGCACCCAGAACCCGAGGTCCTGGATCGCCGAGCCCAGGCGGAAGACATTGTGATAGCTGCCGATCACCCAGATCGAGCCCTCGTCCTTGAGGACGCGGCGGCATTCCTTCAGCCAGTCACGGCAGAAGGCGTCGTAGGCGGCGAAGCTGTCGAACTTGTCCCAGTCGTCATCGACCGCATCGACCTTGGAGTTGTCGGGTCGCAGCAGGTCGCCGCCCAGCTGCAGATTATAGGGCGGGTCGGCGAAGACCATGTCGACGGACTTGTCGGGCAGGGACCGCAGGATTTCGATGCAGTCGCCCCGGTGGATGATGTCGGTCTTCAGATCGGTCACGAAACACGGCCCCACACAGCTTGAGGGCCGAACCGTGAATCATCACGGTTAAGGTGGGGTAACCACCGGGCCTTTTCGCACGTCCATCGCCGCGCGGGCCGCGGCCATGTTCGGGAAGGCGGCGCCGTCGGAGTTGGCGTCTGGTTCGCACACGACCTCGAGGGCGCCGTCGACCAGAGTGCCCGGGGCGACCGGCGCCGGCTCCTCATAGACGGGGCTCTGGGAAACGAAGGCCCCGTCGCGATAGGCCTCAAGCGCCAGGGGGCGGCGGGTGCGGGCGGCGCAGTCATACATGACGCTCATCGCCACCGCGTCGATCATGCCCTCGTCGGAGGTCACTTCCTCGTCGAGGAAACTCCATTCCCAGACCAAGGGGTCGGCGCTGACGCCCTGCACCATGACGACGCGTGTCTGGCCCACAGCGGCAATGCGAAGTTCGCCGGTCGCATCGAGGGCGTCCTGGGCACGGGCCGGAGAAAGGCCGGCGGCCGTCAGGGTAGCGGCAAGGGCGGCGGCAAGGGCGGCGATGCGCATGGTCCGGGTCCGTCTGGTCTCTGGTCGTTGTTCGTTTATCCCGACAGAGATCGCCCACGTCGAGAGCGGAAGTGGGGCAAGGCTCGTGCAAATCGAAATCGGCATGGCTATGACGCTTCCATGATCGCTCGCCTTCGCCCCATACCCTTCGACCTCGGCCCTGTGCATTTCGTAGGCATCGGCGGGATCGGCATGAGCGGCATCGCCGAGATCATGCTCAAGATCGGCTATTCGGTGCAGGGCTCGGACGCCAGGTCTTCGGCCAACACGGAGCGGCTGGCGGCCCTGGGCGCGAAGATTTTCATCGGCCATGACGCCGCCCATGTCGGCGAGGGCGTCTCGGCAGTCGTCTATTCGACGGCGGTCAAGGCGACCAATCCGGAGATGATGACCGCGCGCGAGCGTCGCATCCCCCTGGTCCGCCGGGCCGAGATGCTGGCCGAGCTGATGCGGCTGCAGTTCTCGATCGCGGTGGGCGGCACCCACGGCAAGACGACGACGACCTCCATGGTCGCGGCCCTGCTGGACGCGGCCGGGCTGGACCCGACGGTGGTCAACGGCGGGATCATCAACGCCTATGGCACCAACGCCAAGGTCGGTGACGGCGACTGGATCGTGGTCGAGGCGGACGAGTCGGACGGCAGCTTCCTCCGCCTGAAATCCACGGTGGCCATCGTCACCAACATCGACCCGGAGCACCTGGACCACTACGGCGACTTCGACGCGGTGCGGAAGGCGTTCTGCGACTTCGTCGAGAACATCCCCTTCTACGGCTTCGCTGCCGTCTGTCTCGACCACCCCGAGGTCCAGCGGCTGGTCGCCCAGATCGATAACCGCCGGATCGTGACCTATGGCATGAACCCCCAGGCCATGGTCCGCGCCGACAACTGCCAGATGAGCCCGGACGGCTGCCGGTTCGACGTCCTGATCCAGGGACGTGGCCAGGCCGCGCTGGAGGCGCCGGTGCGGATTACCGGCCTGCACCTGCCGATGGCCGGCTGGCACAATGTCGCCAATGCCCTGGCCGCCATCGCCGTGGCGCGGGAGCTGGACGTCTCGGATGACGCAATCCGGTCAGGTCTGGCGGCGTTCGCGGGGGTCAAGCGGCGGTTCACGACAACGGGCGTGGTGGGCGGCGTGCGGATCGTCGACGACTACGGGCACCATCCGGTCGAGATCGCGGCCGTGCTGAAGGCCGCGCGTCAGGTCGCGGAGGGGCGGGTCATCGCCGTGGTCCAGCCGCACCGGTTCACCCGGCTGCGTGACCTGATGGACGAGTTCTCGACCAGTTTCTCGGACGCCGACAGCGTCATCGTTGCCGACGTCTATGCCGCGGGCGAGGCCCCGATCGAGGGCGTGGACAAACAGGCGTTGGTGGACGGCATCCGCCGCTACGGCCACCTGCGCGTATCGGCGCTGGAAAACGCCGCCGTCCTGCCACGCGTGATCGCCGAGGAAGCGAAGGCGGGGGACGTGGTCGTCCTGCTGGGCGCGGGCGACATCACCGCCTGGGCCTATGCTTTGCCGGCGCAACTGGAAGCGTTGGCATGAGCTGGCATGACGCTCTGCCCTCCGTGCGCGGCAAACTCCTGCGAGACGAACCGCTTGGGCCGTTCACCTGGTTCCGGGTCGGCGGGTCGGCGGATGCATTGTTCATCCCGGCTGAGGCCGACGATCTGGCCGCATTCCTGAAGGCCGTCGACCCCGCCGTGCCTGTCATGGTGCTCGGCGTCGGCTCCAACGTCATCGTCAGGGACGGCGGGATCGAGGGCGTGGTCATTCGTCTGGCCGGTCGGCCCTTCGCCGGCATCACGACCGAAGGCGACACGATCACGGCCGGAGCCGGCGCGCTGGACGCCATGGTCGCCAAGGCTTCGGCCAGGGCCGGGCTCGCCGGTCTGGAGTTCTATGCCGGAATACCGGGGACCGTCGGCGGCGCCCTGACCATGAACGCCGGCTGCTATGGTTCCGAGACAAAGGACATCCTGCTCTCGGCCTCGGGCCTGACGCGTGCAGGAGAGCGGGTCGACTATTCGCTGGCCGATTTCGGCTACACCTACCGCCACTCCGAGGCGCCCGCCGAAATCATCTGGATCCAGGCTGTCTATCGCGGGACGCCGGACGCGCCCGAAGCGGTCGCCGCCCGCATCGCCGAGATCACGTCTCGCCGCGAACAGACCCAGCCGATCCGGGAAAAGACCGGCGGCTCGACCTTCAAGAACCCGCCCGGCCATTCGTCGTGGAAATTGGTCGACGAGGCGGGCTGGCGCGGAAAGCTGCACGCCGTCACCGGTGGGGGCGCGAAGTTCAGCGAGCTGCACTCCAATTTCATGATCAACCCGGGTGAGGCGACCGCCGCCGACATCGAGGGATTGGGGGAAACTGTCCGCGCCGACGTTCAAAGTAAACTCGGCGTAAACCTCGAATGGGAGATCAAGAGGGTCGGCCGACCCCTGTAACCGCAGAACGCTCCCAGAACCCAGATGACCCGTCCCCTGTCAGAACTGCACGTCGCCGTCCTGATGGGCGGGCTGTCCTCGGAACGGGACGTGTCGCTGTCCTCGGGCGAGCAGTGCGCCAAGGCCCTGGAAGGGCAGGCGGCTCGCGTCACCCGCATCGACGCCGGCCGCGACCTGGCCCAGGTGCTGGCTGATCTGAAGCCCGACGTCGTCCTGAATGCGCTGCACGGCGAATGGGGCGAGGACGGCTGCGTCCAGGGCATCCTCGAGACGCTGCAGATTCCCTACAGCCATTCCGGCGTCCTGGCCTCGGCCTTGACGATGGACAAGGACAAGACCAAGGCCGTGCTGGGCGCGGCAGGGGTCAAGGTGCCGGGCGGCGGGCTGTTCGACCGGCGCGAGGTGGCGCGTCGCCACGTGATCGAGCCGCCTTACATCATCAAGCCCAATGCCGAGGGGTCGTCGGTCGGCGTCTATCTGGTGCTCGCGGGGGCCAACGGCCCGCAGACCGAGGTCGGGGCCGACGACTGGACCTATGGTGAGATGGTGATGGTCGAGCCCTACATTCCGGGCAAGGAACTGGCCGTCGCCGTGATTGGCGAGGTGACTGGCCCACGCGCGCTCACCGTTACCGACATCACCCCGGTGAAAGGCTTCTACGACTACGAGGCCAAGTACGCGCCGGGCGGTTCCGTCCACAAGCTTCCGGCCGATCTCCCCCCTCACGTTTTCGAGGCGGCGCTTCGGGAATCCGAGCAGGCGCATGCCGCACTGGGGTGTCGGGGCGTGTCGCGGACCGACTTCCGTTATGACGATGTTAAGGACGAACTGGTCCTTCTGGAGGTCAATACCCAGCCCGGCATGACGCCGACCTCTCTGGTTCCGGAGCAGGCCGCCTACGTCGGGATGAGTTATCAAGATCTGGTCCGGTGGATGGTGGAGGACGCCTCATGCCCGCGGTAGTTCGCGGCGGTCGGCGCGCGAATGTCGCGCCTGCGCCCAAGCGAAGCGGGGGTCCGAAAGGGCAGGGCGGGCGCTCGCGTGGAGGCGCGCCTCGCAATGCCGGCGGCGTTCCCGGCAAGATGGCTGCGCTGGGCAAGCTGGATATGACTCCGCGCGCCGTTATTCTTTCCATCTGCGCGGGATTCGGCGTTCTGGCCCTGGTGCTGGCCACCGGCGCCCGAGCCGAGCGCATCGGCCAGTCGGTCACCCACGGCATGGACCAGATCACCACCGGCATGGGGTTGAAGCTCCGTCGGGTGCACATCACCGGCGCCTCGGCCGAGGCGACCCCCGCGATCCAACGCGCGCTGAACGTCGAGGCAGGCCAGCCGATCACCAGCCTGGATCTCGGTGCGCTGCAGGCCAGCATCCAGGCCGTCGGCTGGGTCAAGGAGGCGCGCGTGGTACGACTGTTGCCCGATACCTTGATCGTCGAGGTCAAGGAACATGACCGCCTGGCCGTGTGGCAGGCCGGCGGGCGCGTCTTCGTCATCGACGGAGAGGGCCGCGCCATTCCGGGCGCGGACGCCGGACGCTATCCGGGCTTGCCCCTGATCGTCGGCGTCGGAGCGGACAAGGCGGCGGGCGACATCCTGCCTCTGCTGACGCAACGTCCCCGGCTGATGAGCCGGATCGACGCCTTGGTGCGGGTCGACGAGCGCCGCTGGGACCTGCGACTGAAGGACGGCGGCATCATTCAGCTGCCGGCCGTCAAACAGGAGGCGGCCCTGATCCAGCTTGACGCCCTGGACCAACGCGAGCGGCTGCTGGAGCTGGGCTTTTCCCGCATCGACCTCCGAACCGAGGGCCAGGTCGCGGTCCGGCCGGGCGCCGGCGTCTAACAACACACAGTTTCGAGTAGGGCGGCAGGCATCATGGCGGGCAAGAAGGCGGATCCGACGACAGAAGCGGCCAGAAACGACGGCCGTGCGGCCGCGCGCGCGCCCGTGGTCGCTGCGCTCGATCTGGGCCAGTCCAAGGTTGCCTGCTTCATCATGAAGCCGGACGGCGTGCGTCACGCCGACCGGACCATCCGCGTCGCCGGAGCCAGCCACGTCCAGTCGAAGGGTGTGCGCGGCGGGGCGATCGTCAACATGGACGAGGCCGCGCAGGCCATCGGTCACGCCGTCGAACGCGCCGAGCGCACCGCGGGCGCTCCGGTCTCCGGCGTCATCGTCACCACGGCCATCGGCCAGATGGCCAGCCATCGGGTACAGGCCCGCGTCTCTCTCGGCGCCAACCCGGTCAGCGACGCCGACCTGGCCAGGGCCATTGGCATGGCCCTGGCCCAGATACGCCTGCCTAACCGGAGGCCGATCCACGTTCTGCCCATCGCCTGGTCGGTGGACGGCGCACGCGGAGTCCATGACCCGCGCGCCATGCGCGGGCATTCGCTGGGCCTTGACCTGCTGGTCGTATCGATGGCGGAGGGGGCCTTCGCGTCCTTGAGTCATTGTCTGGAACTGGCGCACCTCGACCTGCAGGGCGTCGCCGCCGCGCCGGTGGTCTCCTCGCTCGCCTCGCTGGAAGTGGACGAGATGGATCTCGGCTGCGTCTGCATCGACATGGGCGGCGGTTCGACCTCCGCTGCCGTGTGGGGCGGCAGGTCCTTGCTGCACATCGAATCACTGAATGTCGGCGGCGATCATGTCACGGCCGACATTGCGCGCGGCCTGTCGACGTCCAGGGCCGGCGCCGAGCGACTGAAGACCCTGCATGGCTCGGCCATGGCCAGCGCCAACGAGGACCGCGAGATGCTCGAAGCCCCGCCGCGCGGCGAGGACGCCGGGTCTGGTCCGGTCATCGTGCCCCGGGCCATGCTGAAGACGGTGATCGCGCCGCGTGTTGAAGAGACCCTCGAACTGCTGCGCGACCGCCTGAGGAACGCCGGCGTCGGTCTTGAACCAGGCGCGGGTCTTGTGCTTGCGGGCGGAGCCAGTCAGCTGAACGGCGTGCGGGAGCTCGCTGTTCGCGTTTTCGACCGCCCTGTCAGGCTCGGCCGTCCCCAGCGAGCGCCTCACCTGGCGGACTCGGCGGCGGGCCCGGCCTTCTGCTCGGCGGCTGGGGTCCTGTTGCGCGCCGCCTATGGTCCGCGCGAAGCCGTCTCCGCCAGAAAGCTGATGTCGCGCCAGATTACCGCTGCCGACGCCCCGGGCGTTCAGGGCGGAAATCTCGTCGCCCGGGCGGCCGGCTGGCTACGCGACAACCTGTAGGAGATTCAGGCTTCAAACCCCTGTGTCCTTGGTGTGTCTGAAGTGTAACAAATCCGAGTTCCGATTGCCGCAGTCGCGCCCCAATGGTTGCCGTGGCGCAATTCTCTGACTAGCAACGTCCCTGAACGGCCAGACTCGGAGAAGTTTGCCGCGCGTCATTCAGTCATCGGGGCCAAGCACCATGCTAACCACTCGCAAGTATCTCTTCGGAACCACCATCCTCGCGGGCGTTCTGACGCTGTCCGCCCCGGCGTTCGCTCAGTCGACCCAGCCGGCCCAGGACGAAGAGTCGGTCCAGGTTGAAGAAGTCATCGTCACCGGGTCGCGTATCCGTCGCGATCCGACGAATGCTGCCACGCCGCTGATCCAGGTTTCGCGCGAAACCTTGCTGAGCACCGGGCAGACGAGCGTGATCGACTACCTGGCCACCATCCCGGCCCTGTCCAACTCGGTCGTGCCGTCCGACACGACTGGCGGCGGCCTGAATGACGGCGGTCTGTCCCTGCCGAACCTGCGCAGCTTAGGTTCGGGCCGTACCCTGACGCTGGTTGATGGCCGGCGTCACGTCGGTGCTGCGCAAGGCAGCCTCGCGGTTGACGTCGACAGCATCCCGCGCCTGCTCATCCAGAACATCGAGATCGTCACCGGCGGGGCCTCGTCGGTCTATGGGGCCGACGCCGTCTCGGGCGTGCTGAACTTCATTCTGCGCAAGGATTTCGAAGGCTTGGAGATCGACGCCAACTATGGCCAGATCAACCAGGACGGCCAGGCCAACAATCGCGTCTCCATGCTGGCCGGCATCAATCTGTTTGATGACCGTCTGAACGTCTATGCGCACGCTGAGTATGACCGTAACGAGGAGGTCCGAACGCTCGACGTCGACTGGCTTCGTGAGGCCTGGCTTCTGGTCGGGACAGACGCCGATCCGGCGGCCGCCAACTTCGACAGCAGCCGTGACGCCGAGCTGTTCAACAACTTGCGGCGCCTGGATCGCCCGCGGTGGGGCCAGACCACTCTCGCCAATTCCCAGCAGCCCAGCCCGCTGAACGATCCGGACGTCGCTCTCGCGAGTTGCACCGCCATCACCAGCGGCAACTGCTACAGCGTTGATCCGACCCGCACCTACTGGTTCGACGGCGGCACGGCCCGTCTGGCCAACTTCGGTCAGCGTATCGGCAACACCGGGTCCAGCCGCCCGTTCAACGTCGGGGGTGACGGCGAGAATCCGGCCAACTTCGGTCAGGAGTCTCGGACTCCCGAGTCGGAATCGCAGCGTTATCAGGTGGGTGCGAACTTCGCGGTGACGGCCGACATCAACCTGAGCCTCGAAGCCAAATACATTACCGAGGATACGTTCGACATCGGTCAGCCGACGTTCTTCGATATCTTCCTGTCCGACACGACCTACACGGCAACCCAGACCAACATCCTTCGTGCCACATCCCAGTTCGATCTGCGTCTGGACAACGCCTTCCTGCCAGCGAACCTGCGGAACGCCATCCTCGCCAATACGGTCACGAACTTCACTGCCCCGACAGCGACTTCCGCCGGCACGCCGCTGGCGGCGACCGCCGCTCCCTTCGCCCGCCACGCCATGTTCGGTCCTCAACGGACCCAGGATAACACGCGGGAAATTCAGCGCTATGTCGTCGGACTTAACGGGCAGCATGATCGCTTCCTTTTTGTAAACAACATCGCGTGGGATCTTTCCTATGTTTACGGCCAGGCCAAGAACGAGAATATCGAGCGCGGCGTCGATGTCCTGCGGTTCGCCCTCGCCGCAGACGCTGTTGTGGATACGGCCGGTATTCTCGGAACCCGCGGAGCTATCGTTTGCCGGGCACGCATTCTCGCCGCGACCCCCGGGACCGTAGTGGCCGACCGCTCGCGTGGTGGTGATCTGCGCGACACTGCCCAAGGCACACTTGACCTGAATCAGTGCCAGCCGCTGAATGTCTTCGGTGACGGCAATCAGAGCGCTGCAGGTCTCAGCTACGTCGATGCTGCGATCACCGTCAGCCATACTAATGAACAGGAGCAGTTCCTGGGCGCGGTCTCCGGCCAGTTGTGGGACTTCTGGGGCGCAGGTGCCATCGGGGTCGCCGTCGGTGCAGAACATCGGCGGGAGTTCGCCGAGGGTATCGGCCGGACCCGGACGACGGGTAACCGTTTCCTGTTCCTGAACACCGGGGCGGACTTCGCTGCGGCGGAGTACGACAGCAACGAGGCCTTCGCCGAGGTCGCCGTGCCCCTGTTCCGCGACAGCTGGGTCGGGCAATATGCCGAACTGAGCGGCTCGTACCGCTACGCTGACTATTCCACGGTTGGTGCCCAGGAAGTCTATGGCGTGAACCTCGTCTATCGTCCGATCCAGGAAATCGCCTTCAAGACCAGCTTCAATTCTTCGATCCGGGTGCCCAACCTGGGTGAAAACTTCGCGCCCTTCTCCCAGACGTTCTTCAACGGCGTCGTTGATCCGTGCGCAACGGCCAACATCATCACCCAGGTGAATACAGAGGTTCGTGCCAACCGGGTCCGGAACTGTACGGCGCTGGCTGCGGCCCAGGGACGCACCTTTGACTTTGCCGGCTCCACGCCGACCAACGTTGATGACTACAACCCGGTCTACACCTCGGGGATCGCCGGCGTGAACGGCGGCAACCCGAACCTGCAGCCCGAAGAGTCGGAATCCTTCACCTTCTCGACGGTGCTTGAGCCCAGCTTCATCCCGAACCTGAGCATCATCCTCGACTACTACGAGATCGAGATAACCAATGTGATCGCGGCCGTGGGAGCCCAGGCCGCTGTCAACAACTGTGTCAACGGGTCGTCACTCAACAACGCTGCCTGCTCCACCATCTTCCGTCGGGATCCAACACCCGGACGCGAGTTCTACATCGGTGCCCCAGCCGGGGACCCGATCGGCGGCTTCATCCAAGGCTCCATCAACTACGCTGCCCTGTCGACACGTGGCCTCGATTTCACCGCCCGCTACTCCTACGATCTCGAGGAGATGCACGGCCTGAACCTTGGCCGGCTTGATTACTCGGTCGGCGGCCTGTGGCTTATCGAACAGGAGCAGTTCCTGAACACGGCCGATCCTACGGACGGAACCGAACTAGGTAGCACGGTGTTCTTCCCGCGCGTTCGCTTGACGTCCTCTCTGACCTACTCGCCGAACTCGACCTGGAGTGTGAACTGGACGGTGGACTGGCAAACAGCTCAGAACATCATCTACGCCCGCGACTTCATCAATAACGCTGACAGCCGCAACCCGGATGGCATCAGCACGGGCGATTTCGCCCGTCACGATTTCACGGTCCGCTGGAATGTCCGCGAGGACCTGTCGATGCGCTTCGGTGTGGTCAATGCCTTCGATGCCGAACAGTCACGCTACCTCGGCACTACGACCACCAGCAACTTCGACCCTTGGGGCACGCGCTTCTTCATCGGCTTGAACTACCGGCCCTTCTAAAGCGAACCGATGTCGATCCTAGGTTGAAATGGCGGCCCGTAGGGCCGCCATTTCTTCTTTGAGGACTAGGCGGATGACGTCTGCTATCGTTTCTTTCTCCCGCAAAGTCGGCTCTGCGCCCTTCAAAACCGTCCGACTCGCGCTATCCGGTAACCTTCTCTTAACGACGGTGAGCGATCCTTAACGCGCTCATAACCAATGCGGATCTGCGGGGACTTCGCACTGGACGTTCAAGGGGCAGGGTCGGAAAAAAGGTCGGTTTGGATATGTCTCTCTCGCTGGTGCGGCCCTCGGCCACGGAACTGAAGCCCCGGATCGTCGTCTTCGGCGTCGGCGGCGCAGGCGGCAACGCGGTCAACAACATGATCGACGCCGGCCTCGAAGGGGTCGAGTTCGTCGTCGCCAACACCGATGCCCAGCATCTGTCGTTCGCCAAGACCGACCGCCGCATCCAGTTGGGTGAGACCATCACGCAAGGCCTGGGCGCCGGCGCCCATCCCGAAGTCGGCATGAACGCCGCCGAGGAGTCCGCAGACGAGATCCATGCGCACCTCGATGGCGCACACATGATCTTCATCACCGCCGGCATGGGTGGCGGCACCGGAACCGGCGCGGCGCCGATCATCGCCAAATGCGCCCGCGATCGCGGCATCCTGACCGTCGGCGTTGTGACCAAGCCTTTCACCTTCGAAGGCCGTCACCGCATGCGTCTAGCCGAGGCCGGCATCGCGGAGCTGCAGCGCTACGTCGACACCCTGATCGTCATTCCGAACCAGAACCTGTTCCGCGTCGCCAATGAGCGGACGACCTTCGCCGACGCCTTCGCCATGGCCGACCAGGTGCTGCACTCGGGCGTCCGTTCGATCACCGACCTGATGATCCTGCCGGGCCTGATCAACCTCGACTTCGCCGATGTGCGCGCCGTGATGTCCGAGATGGGCAAGGCGATGATGGGCACCGGAGAGGCCTCCGGCGACGACCGCGCCCTGCTGGCCGCCCAGAACGCCATCGCCAACCCGCTGCTGGACGAGACGTCGCTGAAGGGCGCCAAGGCCGTGCTGGTCAACATCACCGGCGGTCTCGACATGACCCTGCTGGAAGTCGACGAGGCCGCCAACGCCATCTCGGCTGAGGTGGACGGTGACGCCAACATCATCTTCGGCGCAGCCTTCGATCCGGCCCTGGACGGCAAGATCCGCGTCTCGGTCGTGGCCACCGGCATGGACGAAGTCGCCACCGCCAAGATCGAGCCGGCCACTACGCGCCAGACCGTCTTCCATGATCCGCGTCATGCGGCTCCGGTCGCCGAGGCACCCCGTGCGCGCGAGCCTGTCCGCCGCGAGCCGGTCCGCGCCGAAACCTATCGTGCGCCTGAGCCCGCGCCCGTCGTCCCGACCTTCCAGATGCCCGAGCCCGTCGCGCGTGCGCCTGAGCCCGTCATTCACGTCGCTGAAGAGCGCACCCTGACGCCGATCGTCGATCCGTGGGTCGAGGCCTTCGAATCCGACCAGGGCCGTCAGCCAGCCGCCACCGCCCAGGCTGACCAGGGCGACCTGTACATGGACCGCGCCCCCGCGGCCCCACAGCCCGCCGACTACAACGAACCGGTCTACGACGACCGCGATCATCGTAAGTCCGGCTGGAGCCTGTTCGGCAAGAAGCCGCGCGCCCAGACCGCCTACGCTCCGGCGGCGACCGCATCGCGCGGCCAGCCCCAGATGCGTCAGACGGCTCAGCCTTTGCCGGAAGCCGAAATCGCGGCCGCCGAGGATGATCTCGAAATCCCGTCGTTCCTGCGTCGTCTGGCCAACTGATCCGGCGCACGAACGCTTTGGACGCCCCGGGGAAACCCGGGGCGTCTTGCGTTAGGGTCAAGGTTAAGGCGGCGGAAACAATTCGAAACCCGACTTTGGTTTTCGCCTTGCTGCACTGCGGTTAGGGATCGATCTTCCGCTCATGCGTGCTTCCGCACGCCGGGCGTCCAGTGGATTAAATCTTGCCGCCACGCCCCGATCATCGCGAACGGACGCTGATCGCCCCCGCCATATGTGCGGGCGTGGGTGTGCACACCGGGCAGCGGGTTCGCCTGGCCATTCGTCCGGCGCCCACCGGAACGGGCATCGTCTTCGTCCGCACGGATGTCACGGATCGTGACAATCGCATTGTCGTGTCCGGCGACGTTGTGGTCGATGCGCGGCTGAACACCATGATCGAGAATGCGGCCGGGGTTCAGCTATCGACCATAGAACACCTCATGGCCGCCTTCTGTGCCCTGGGAGTGTCCAACGTGATCGTCGAGGTCGACGGGCCCGAACTGCCGATCCTGGACGGTTCGGCTCTGCCGTTCGTCCAGTTGCTTGACCGCGCGGGCTTCCGTCGCCAGGAGGCCCCGGTCCGCTACATCGAGATCCTTGAGCCGATCCACGTCACGGACGGCGACAAGCATGCTGCCCTCTATCCCTGCGACCGCTATGAGATGCGGTTCGAGATCGATTTCGACAACCCCGTGATCGGCAACCAGGTTATCGATTTCGTCGTCGACGAACAGACCTTCCGCGACGAGATCATGGCCGCACGCACCTTCGGCTTCGCCCATGAGGTCGAGGCCCTGCGTCAGGCCGGTCTGGCGCGCGGCGGTTCGCTGGAGAACGCGGTCGTCATCGACGGCGACGACATCCTGAACCCCGGCGGCCTGCGCATGGGGCGCGAGTTCGTGCGTCACAAGGCGCTGGACGCGATCGGCGACCTCTATGTCATGGGTGCGCCCTTGCTGGGCCGGTACGAAGGCTACAGGGCCGGTCATGCGGTCAACAATCTGCTGGTCCGCGCCCTGTTGGCCGCCCCCCACGCCTGGCGCGAGGTGGTTCTGGAGCCGCAACTGGCCCAGGTCGGTTAGGGCTCCCCGGCCTAAGAATTTATTCCCTATAACGTCTTGCACTGGACGCCGTCCATGTCCATCTGCATGGGCGGTCGTTGACAGGGCTGATCCGCTCCGGGCCGGGGAGGGCGCGACTCTGTCGACTCTGTCGACTCTCTTTTCCGGAGTCGCATAGGGGATTTCGCCGGGGCCGAATCCGATCGTAAAACCACTCACACTTTCCGGGATCAGGCCCTAGTGTCCTGGCCAATCGTGATCTGGAGTTTCGGCATGTTCGTTTCCGTTCGTCGTTCGGCGCTCGCCGCCGTGTCGGTTCTCAGTCTCGGGGCCGCGATCGCGGGCCCGGCCATGGCGCAGGACGCAGCCACGATCCGCGCCGCGATCAGCGTCCGCGATGCCGCCCTGACCGACGCTGTCGCCATGGATTACGTCACCCAGCTTACGACCCGGTTCGGACCGCGTCCGGCGGGTTCGGCCTCCGAAACTGCTGCGGCGGAATGGGCCGCCGGTCATATGCGCGAACTGGGCTTCAAGAACGTCCATATCCAGGCCTTCCCTTTGGTCGGCTGGGAGCGGGGACAGGAGAGCGCCTCGATCGTCGGCGCCAACCCGCAGCGACTGGTCGTCGCCGCCCTGGGCCACTCGCCCGGCACCCCGGTCGGCGGCATCGAGGCCGAAGTCGTGCGCTTCGCCTCGCTGGAAGACCTGCAGTCGGTCCCGGACGGCTCGCTCGCCGGGAAGATCGCCTATGTTGACGCCGGCCAGATGGTCGCCATGCAGTCGGGCGGCGGCTACGGCCCCCTGACCCGGATCCGGGGCGCTGGCCCCGCTGTGGCGGCCCAGAAGGGCGCCCTGGCCTTCATCATGCGTTCGGCCGGGTCGGACGAGCATCGCATGCCGCACACGGGCACTACCCGCTATGTGAACGGCGTCGTTCCCTTGCCGGGCTTCGCGCTCAGCGCACCTGACGCGGACCAGTTGAGCCGGCTGGTATCCTACGGCGCTCCTGTGCGGATCCATCTGTCGTCGACCGCCCATACCTACGAGACGACGTCACACAACGTCATCGGCGACATGCCGGGTCGGTCGCGGCCTGAGGAGGTCATTGTCCTCGGTTCGCATATGGACAGCTGGGACCTGGGCACCGGCGCCATTGACGACGGCGCGGGCGGGGCCATCACCATCGCGGCGGCCAAGGCCATCGCCGAACAGGGCCGCACCGCGCGTACCGTGCGCGTGATCCTGTACGGCTCGGAAGAGGTGGCCCAGCCGACCGACACCGGCAACGGCGGCGGCGCCTATCTGCGCAGCCTGTCGGCGGAAGACATCGCCAACCACGTCTTCACCGGCGAGAGCGATTTCGGCGCGGACCGCGTCTATGCGCTGCAACTGCCCGTCGGGGCCCAGACCGGCGCCTTCGCCGACGCCGCCAACCGGGTGCTCTACCCGATCGGTGTGCTGCGCTCGAACGTGCCCGAGACCGAGGGGGGCGCCGACATCGGCCCGATCGTCGAGGCGGGCGTGCCCGTGTTCGGGCTAAAGCAGGACGGCCTGCGTTATTTCGACCTGCACCACACGGCTGACGACACCCTGGACAAGATTGATCCCGAGCAACTGCGCCAGAACGTGGCCGCCTGGGCCGCTCTGGTCTGGCTGGTCGCGGATTCCGACGTTGACTTCCGGGCTATGCGCCCGGCGGAGTGACCGGATTGCGGGCGTGGCGAAACTGGTAGACGCAACGGACTTAAAATCCGTCGACCTAGGTCATGCCGGTTCGACCCCGGCCGCCCGCACCAGCCTCAAACTGTCAGAGCTCTGGGCAGTTTGAAGGTCACGGTTTCCTGCTCGCCCGGATCGTCGGCGAGGGTGACATCAAACCGGGCCTGCAGCGCCTGGATCACGGCCTGGACCAGCGGTTCGGGAGCAGAGGCGCCGGCCGTCACCCCGACGGTCGTAACGCCGTCGAGCCAGCTCCAGTCGATCTGCGAGGCGTCGTCGATCAACTGAGCGTTGCCGGCTCCAGCGCGCAGGGCGACCTCAACCAGCCGCACCGAGTTGGAAGAGTTTTTCGATCCTACAACGAGCACCAGGTCCGAGCCGTTGGCCAGTTGCTTGACGGTCTCCTGGCGGTTGGTGGTGGCGTAGCAGATGTCTTCCTTGTGCGGATCCGGGAGCTCCGGGAAGCGGCGTTTGAGCACGCGCAGGATTTCCGAGGTGTCGTCCAGCGAGAGCGTCGTCTGGGTGGCGTAGGCCAGGGGCAGGCCGCCCGGACGCTGGAAGGCCTCGGCATCCTCGACCGTCTCGACAAGGCTGATGGCGCCCTGCGGCAGTTGGCCCAGCGTGCCGACGACCTCGGGGTGGCCGGCGTGGCCGATCAGGATGATGTGCCGGCCATTGGCGTGGTGGCGTTCCGCCTCGACGTGGACTTTCGAGACCAGCGGACAGGTGGCGTCCAGGAACATCAGTTCGCGCGCCCGGGCTGTGGCCGGCACCGATTTCGGCACGCCATGGGCGGAGAAGACGACCGGTCGATCGTCGGGGCATTCGTCCAGGTCCTTGACGAACACGGCGCCCAGGCTCTTCAGCCGGTCGACCACATGCTTGTTGTGGACGATCTCGTGGCGGACGTAGACGGGCGCGCCGAACTTCTCGATGGCGCGCTCGACGATCTGGATGGCCCGGTCGACGCCGGCGCAGAAGCCGCGCGGCGTGGCCATGCGCACCGTCAGGGGCCTAAGACCGGAGGCGGGAGAGGGGGAGAAGGCGTCCATGGGCCAAACCTAGTCGTTCCGGCGGCGCCTCGCCACCGTGGCGGGCTTCATTGGTTTGCGACGCCTCGCTTTAGCCGCTATCAGGCGGGAAGCCTGACCGCGTTCCGTCAGCGCCAGATTTCCGGATTTCCTAATGCGTCTTGCGACCGTCGCCCTCGCCGCCCTGGCGGTCTTCGCCTCTACCGGCGCTCATGCCCAGATGCAGGGTCAAGGCCAAGGCCAGCGTGAGCGTGATCGCAGCGCCGGCGGCCAGAGTGAGGAAGAAAGCCGCGAGAGCCGTCGTCCGCCCCGTATCGCGCCGCTGCGGTCGGTGCCCAACGCCGGGCCGTGTCCGTTCGTGAAGATCCTCTATGACGCCGCCCGGTTCGTGGAGCTGGAGGGCGGCCGCGCGGCCGCGGCCAACGTCGGCTACACCGGCGAGATCGAGGGCGTCAGCGCCGGCTGCGCCTATCAGTCGGACGAGCCGATCTCCGTTCAGATGGACATCCTGTTCAACCTCGGCCGTGGTCCGCAGGCCGGCGGCGACCAGCGCACCTATCGCTACTGGATCGCGGTCACGGAACGGAATGAGGCCGTGCTGGCCAAGGAATACTTCGATCTTCCCGTGAACTTCGAAGGCGCCGCGACGGCTTCGGTGACCGAAGAGCAGTCGATCATCATCCCGCGCGCCACCGCCGAGACCAGCGGCGGCAATTTCGAGGTCCTGATCGGCTTTGACGTCACGCCCGAGATGGCCGAGTTCAACCGCACCGGCAGCCGTTTCCGCATGACGGCCGGCCAGGCCGCGGCGGCCCCTCCCGCAGAATGACCGATCTCAGAACCGACCTCGGCGAAGCGGTTGCGGCCGCCTTCGCCGCCGAAGGCGTGGAAGCGTCCGTTGCGCGCGTCACCGCTTCCGACCGGCCCGACCTGGCCGATTTTCAGTCCAACGGAGCTCTGGCCGCCGCCAAGGCGTTGAAGGCCAATCCGCGCGAGCTGGCCGGCCGTGTCGCTGAACGCCTGGCCGCTGATCCGCGCCTGTCAGGCGTCGAGGTGGCGGGACCGGGTTTCATTAATCTGAAGCTCTCCGACGAGGCGCTGGCGCATCGAGCGCAGGGCGTGGCCGATGACGCGGCGCTGGCCGGCGCGTCGAAGGTCGCCGAACCGCGCAAGGTCGTCATCGACTACGCCGGGCCGAACGTGGCCAAGCCGATGCACGTCGGGCACCTGCGCTCCTCGATCATCGGCGAAAGCCTGAAGCGACTGTTCCGGTTCCGCGGCGACACGGTCTGGGGCGACGCCCACTTCGGCGATTGGGGCTTCCAGATGGGGCTTCTGATCGTGGCCGTCGGTGACGAGGGCAAGGCCGACGGCTTCCTGGCGGAGGGCGAGGGCCCATTCCCGGATCACAGCCCGGTGACGCTGGACGACCTGGAGCGGCTCTATCCGCAAGCGGCGGCCAGGGCCAAGGAAGACACCGACTATCGTGACCGCGCTCGCAAGGCGACGGCGGAGCTTCAGGGTGGTCGTCCGGGCTATCGCGCCCTGTGGCGGCATTTCGTGGCGGTGTCGAAGACGGCGCTGGAACGCGAGTTCGGAGCCTTGGGCGTCACCTTCGACCTGTGGAACGGGGAGTCGGACGCTGATCCCCTGATCCCGGCCATGGTCGACGACATCAAGGCGCGGGGTCTGGCCGAGTTCGATCAGGGCGCCTGGATCATCCGGGTGGCCGAGGAGGGCGAGAAGCGCGAGTTGCCGCCGCTTTTGCTGGTCTCGTCGGAAGGCTCGGCCATGTATGGCACGACCGATCTGGCCACGATCCTGGATCGGCGACAGCAGTTCGACTTCGACCTGGTCCTGTACTGTGTGGACCAGCGGCAGGGCGACCACTTCGAGCAGGTATTCCGGGCTGCCTACAAGGTCGGCTACGCCACGCGGGGTCAGCTGGAGCACGCGGCCAACGGCACGATGAACGGGTCGGACGGCAAGCCCTTCAAGACCCGGGCGGGCGGCGTGCTGAAGCTGCACGACCTGATCACCCAGGCCCGGGACAAGGCGCGCGAACGACTGAAAGAGGCCGATCTGGGCGCCGACCTGTCGGAAGCGGAGTTCGAGGACACCGCGTCGAAGGTCGCCGTGGCGGCTCTCAAATTCGCCGACCTGTCGAACAGCAGGACGACCAGCTACGTCTTTGATCTCGATCGTTTTATGAGCTTCGAGGGCAAGACTGGCCCCTACCTGCTTTACCAGTCGGTGCGGATTAAATCCCTGCTGCGCAAGGCCGAGGCGCAGGGCGTCCTTGCCGGGCCGATCTTCGTCCGTGAGCCAGCAGAGCGGGATCTGGTGCTGACGCTGGACGCCTTCGATCAGGCTGTCGGCGATGCCTACGACAAGCGGGCACCGCACCTGATCGCCGAGCACACCTATCGTCTGGCCCAGTCCTTCTCCAAATTCTATGCGGCCTGCCCGGTGCTGGCGGCGTCGGAGCCGGAGACGGTCGCGTCGCGACTGGCCCTGGCCGGGGCGGCGCTGAGTCAGCTGGAGACGGCGCTGCGGCTGCTGGGAATCGACACCCCCGACCGGATGTAGGTTAGACTGGCGCACCCAGAACGGATGCGACCCATGTCCCTCGACGCCTATATCGCCGGCCTGCCCAAGGCTGAACTTCACCTGCACATCGAAGGCTCGCTCGAGCCCGAACTGATGTTCGAACTGGCCCAGCGGAACGGGGTCCAGATCCCGTTCGACAGCGTCGAGGCGGTACGGGCGGCCTATGACTTCTCCAACCTGCAGGACTTCCTCGACATCTACTACGCCGGGGCGAACGTCCTGCTGACGCGCAAGGATTTTGAGGATCTGGCCTTCGCCTATTTCCGGCGGGCGGCGGCGGATAACGTGCGGCACGCGGAAATCTTCTTCGATCCCCAGACCCATACCGACCGGGGCGTCGCGTTCGGCGTGGTGGTCGAGGGGCTGATTGCCGGGATGGACCGGGCGAAGGCGGAACTGGGCGTCACCTCGGGTCTGATTCTGAGCTTCCTGCGGCACCTGTCGGAGGCGGAGGCCTTCGCGACGCTGGAGATGGCCAGGCCCTATCTGCATCACTTCATCGGGGTCGGTCTCGACTCGTCCGAGATCGGGCATCCGCCGTCGAAATTCGTCCGGGTCTTCGCTGCCGCGCGCGAACTGGGGCTGAAGCTGTGCGCCCATGCGGGAGAGGAGGGGCCGCCGGCCTATGTGCATGAGGCGCTGGATCTGCTGCACATCGACCGGATGGACCACGGCAACCGCTCGATGGAGGACGAGGGTCTGGTCCAGCGGCTGGCCGCCGAACAGATGACGCTGACGGTCTGTCCCCTGTCGAACCTCAAGCTCTGCGTCGTGAAGGACCTGAAGGATCATCCGGTGCCGGAGATGCTGCGCCGGGGCCTGCATGTGACGCTGAACTCGGACGACCCGGCCTATTTCGGCGGTTACGTGAACGCCAACTATTCGAGGCTGGCGGAGGCCGTGGGGCTAAGCCGCGAGCATGTGACGCAGCTGGCGCGGAACAGTTTCGAGGGGTCGTTCCTGTCGGAAGCCGAGAAGGCGAAGCTTCTGGCCGAGGTCGACGCCTACGCGGGCTGACGTTTCGTCCGCCTGTCCGGACGAAAAACACCCTGACGAAACAGACGAAACGGACGAACAATCCGTTTGCTCGCTCTCTCCGCGAACCTGGCGTGCAGTGTACGTCAGCGGGATACCAGGGCTAACAAACGGGGTCGCACGGGCTTCTGGATCAGCCGTGGTGGTGTTTCGGGATGCGCGTAAGATTTTATGTTCGACATCGAAATCCTCGTTCCAAGGTGGGCATCTTGTCATCCCGGACAGCGCGAAGCGCTGATCCGGGACGGGTTCGTATATTAATTTGTGGCGCGGTCGGCCGCTTGGCTGAACCGGGCCGAGGGATAGTGGATCGGCCTGGCCCCGGATGAGCTGCGCTCTCCGGGGCAAGATTAATGGGAGCGTCCCGTCCCGGCTCTTCGCTTCGCTACGGCCGGGATTACAACGGCCGGTTCACAAGCCCAAGCTTGACTTCGCGCCGGAGTCGGGGCCTTGGTCACCTCGCTCTCGCGGGAGAGATCGGGCGGCGTGAAAACCGACCCGAAGCCGAAGGCGCAACCGCCCCGGAAACGCTCAGGCAAACGGACCGCGAGGACATTCGGACGCTGGAAAGTCACCCTTCGCGGGTGCGCCGACGGAGCAAGACGCCTCGCATTCCAGCAGGGATGGCAGGCGCCGGAATCTCTCAGGCTTCAAAGACAGCGGGGGCGCGAGGACGGCGGAGCTTTCCGCCTCGAGACGCGACCCTGAAAGTCTGGACCCGCATGACCGACGATACGCTGAAGACCACCGTTCTGAACGCCGCGCACCGTGCCGCCGGCGCCCGCATGGTCGGGTTCGGCGGCTACGACATGCCGGTGCAGTACGAGGGCGTCCTGGCCGAGCACCGCTGGACGCGCGAGCACGCCGGCCTGTTCGACGTATCGCACATGGGCCAGTGCAAGATCACCGGCGTCGACGCCATCGCCCAGTTCCAGCGCTTCGTCCCCGGCGACTATCAGGTGCTGAAGACAGGCCGCCAGAAATACAGCCTGGTGCTGAACCAGGACGGCGGGATCATCGACGACCTGATGGCGGGCAAGCCCGATCACGACGGCCTGTTCGTCGTCGTCAACGCCGGCAACAAGGACGAGGACTTCGCCTTCTGGGCCGAGTATCTGTCGGGCGACGCGACGCTGACCGTGCTCGACGACCGCGCCCTGATCGCCATCCAGGGGCCGGAGGCGGCCGAGGTCATGGTGAAGCATGAGCCGGTGCTGGCCGAGTTCGGCTTCATGGATTGCGCCCGCCTGATGCTGTTCGGGGTCGACTGCTACGTCTCGCGCTCGGGCTATACCGGTGAGGACGGCTACGAGATTTCTGTCCCGGCAGCCGACGCCGAGCGGGTCTGGAACACCATTCTGGAGGACGCCCGGGTCAAGCCGATCGGCCTGGGAGCGCGCGACAGCCTGCGTCTGGAGGCCGGGCTGCCGCTGCATGGGCATGACATCGATCCGACAACCTCGCCGGTCGAGGGGGCGCTGACCTTCGCCCTGTCGAAGTCCCGCAAGGAGGCCGCCGACTTCAACGGCGCCGAACGCATCCTGAAGGAGCTGGCCGAGGGTTCGTCGCGGGTTCGCGTGGGCCTGAGCGTTAAGGAGGGCGCCCCGGCGCGCGAGGGCGCGGAGATCACGGATCTGGACGGCAAGGTCATCGGCACGGTGACCTCGGGTGGGCCGTCGCCGACCCTGGGTCGCAACATCGCCATGGGCTATGTGCCGCCGTCGCACGCCGCCCTGGGGACCGCGCTGAAGGTCATTGTGCGCGGCAAGGCCGCCGCCGCCGAGGTCATCGACATGCCGTTCGTCGCCCAACGCTATTACCGCAAACCCAAGGCCTGATCCCCCGGTCGAGCCGGAGGATGACGAGAAAAAGGAACACGCCATGCACTTCACCAAGGATCACGAGTGGGTTCGCCTCGAGGGCGACGTCGCCACTGTCGGCATCTCGAAACACGCCGCCGACCAACTGGGCGACGTGGTGTTCGTCGAGACGCCGGAAGCCGGCAAGACCGTCGGCAAGGGCGACAGCTTTGCCGTCGTGGAGAGCGTCAAGGCGGCCTCGGACGTCTATGCGCCGGTGTCGGGTGAGGTGATCGAGGGCAATGTCGTCCTGGCCACCGCCCCCGAGACCGTCAATGCCGACCCCGAAGGCGAGGGCTGGTTCGCGAAGATCAAGGTGTCGGACGCCGGCCAGATCGACGGCCTGATGGACCGCGCCGCTTACGACGCGTTTCTGGCCTCGCTTTAATCTGCCCGCTCATCCCCGCGAAAGCGGGGACCCAGTCCTGTCGCGAGGCAGGGTGGCTGGGATGAGCGGTTCGTCCTCCCCGGCGACGGTCTTCGCCCAAAGCACTGGCTCCCCGCTTTCGCGGGGATGAGCGGAACAAAATAGATGCGCTACCTGCCCCTGACCCCCGACGACCGCACGGCGATGCTCGCCGCCATCGGCGTGAAATCGATCGACGATCTGTTCGTGGACGTGCCCGAGGCGGCGCGGCGGGACGGGTTCGTCGACCTGCCGCGCGTCATGGGCGAGCTGGAGGTCGAGCGGGCGTTGAAGACGCTGGCGGGCAAGAACACGGCGGCGGGCGACGTGCCCTTCTTCTGTGGCGCCGGGGCCTATCGTCACCACGTGCCGGCGACGGTGGATCACGTGATCCAGCGCTCGGAGTTCCTGACCAGCTACACGCCGTACCAGCCGGAGATCGCCCAGGGGACGCTGCAGTATCTCTATGAGTTCCAGACCCAGGTCGCGAACCTGACGGGCATGGATGTGGCCAACGCCTCCCTCTACGACGGCTCGACCGCCATGGCCGAGGGTGTGCTGATGGCCACGCGGGTGACGCGCCGGAACAAGGCGGTCATCTCGGGCGGGGTGCATCCGCACTACGTCAAGGCGACCGAGACGGTCGTTCACGCCGTGGGCGTCGAGACCGAGGTCCTGGCCGCCGCTGTGGACGCGGAAGCCGACGTCATCGCCCGGATCGGACCGGACACGGCCTGTGTCGTCGTCCAGACCCCGAACGTGTTCGGCACGGCGACCGACGTGACGAAGATCGCAGAGGCCGCCCACGCCGCCGGCGCCCTGCTTATCGTGGTGGTCACCGAGGCCGTGTCGATGGGCCTGTTGAAGTCGCCGGGCGAGATGGGGGCCGACATCGTGGCCGCCGAGGGCCAGTCGATCGGCAACGCACTGAACTACGGCGGACCCTATGTCGGCCTGTTCGCGACGCGCGAGAAGCTGATCCGCCAGATGCCGGGCCGCCTGTGCGGCGAGACGGTGGATGCGGACGGCGAGCGGGGCTTCGTGTTGACCCTGTCGACGCGCGAGCAGCACATCCGTCGCGACAAGGCGACGTCGAACATCTGCACCAACTCCGGTCTGTGCAGCCTGGCCTTCACCATCCACATGAGCCTGCTGGGCGAGACGGGCCTGCGCAAGCTGGCCCTGCTGAACCACGAGAAGGCCCTGGCGACGCGGGATGCGCTGGCGGCCATTCCGGGGGTCGAGATCCTGACGGGTCGGTTCTTCAACGAGTTCGCTGTGAAGCTGCCGAAGAATGCCGCCGAGGTGGTGGATCAACTGGCGGCGCATCATGTGCTGGCCGGCGTGCCTTACAGCCGACTGGCGCCCGACGCCGGCATGGACGACGTCCTGCTGGTCGCCGCGACCGAGACGACCCTGGATGCCGACATCCAGATCCTCGCCAAGTCCCTGACCAAGATCCTGGGAGCCTGATCATGAGCACGATGAACACTGTCGGCCGTCCGACCGCCCCGACCGCGAATGATCACGACTACAAGTATCCGACCCTGACCGGCGGGCGAGGCCTGTTGCAGGCCGAGCACCTGATCTTCGAGAGCGACGGCTGGGGCAAGACCGGCGTCGACCTGCCCGAACCGAAGACGGACGGGTCTGATCTGGGCGATCTGGTCCGCCGCGATCCGATCGGCCTGCCAGGTCTGAGCGAGCCGGAGACGATGCGCCATTATGTGCGCCTGTCGCAGAAGAACCACGCCATCGACCTGGCCATCTATCCGCTGGGCTCGTGCACGATGAAGCACAATCCGCGCCTCAACGAGAAGATGGCGCGCCTGCCGGGCTTCTCCGACATCCACCCGTTGCAGCCGACCTCGACGGTGCAGGGCGCGCTGGAGTTGATGGACACCCTGGCGCACTGGCTGAAGACACTGACGGGCATGCCCGCCGTGGCCCTGTCGCCCAAGGCCGGCGCCCATGGCGAGCTGTGCGGCCTGATGGCCATCCGCGCCGCGCATGAGGCCTCGGGCCAGCACGAGCAGCGCCGCAAGGTGCTGGTGCCGACCTCGGCCCACGGGACCAATCCGGCGACCGCCGCCTTCGTCGGCTACACCGTGGTCGAAGTGGCCCAGACCGAAGACGGCCGGGTCGATGTGGCCGACCTGGCCTCGAAACTGGGTCCCGACGTCGCCGCCATCATGGTGACCAATCCGAACACCTGCGGCCTGTTCGAGCGCGACATCCTCGAGATAAGTCGCCTGACGCACGAAGCGGGCGCCTATTTCTACTGCGACGGGGCCAACTTCAACGCCATCGTCGGTCGGGTCCGCCCGGGCGATCTGGGCGTCGATGCCATGCACATCAACCTGCACAAGACCTTCTCAACGCCCCACGGCGGCGGCGGTCCCGGCTCGGGTCCGGTCGTGCTGTCGGCCGCCCTGGCCCCGTTCGCCCCGGCCCCCTGGGTCGTGCATGACGCGGATGGCTATCGCCTGGTCGAGCGCGAGGAGGACGAGGCCGCCCAGGCCTTCGGCCGGATGTGCGCCTTTCAGGGCCAGATGGGCATGTACACCCGGGCCCTCAGCTACATGATGAGCCACGGCTCTGACGGCCTGCGACAGGTCGCCGAGGATGCGGTGCTGAACGCCAACTACATCAAGGCCCGACTGTCGGACGTGATGAGCGCCGCCTTCACCGAGGGTCCGTGCATGCACGAGGCCCTGTTCGACGACGAATGGCTGAAGGGCACGGACATCACCACGCTCGACTTCGCCAAGGCGATGATCGACGAGGGCTTCCACCCGATGACCATGTATTTCCCGCTGGTCGTCCACGGGGCCATGCTGATCGAGCCGACCGAGACGGAATCCAAGGCTGAGCTCGACCGGTTCATCAACGCCCTGCGTCTGCTGGCCCAGGCGGCGAAGGCCGGCGAGGTGGACCGCTTTAAGGGTGCCCCCTTCCATGCGCCCCTGCGTCGCCTCGACGAGACCCGCGCGGCGCGTTCGCCCAAGCTGCGCTGGACCGCGCCGGAAGGCACGAACATCGCGGCCGAGTAGCTTCGACGCCTTGTGAATGATGGAGGCCATGCCGACTTGATCGTCATGGCCTTTTTCACGACAGACGACATTCCCGACCAGACCGGAAAACTGGCGATCGTCACCGGCTCGACCGGCGGCACAGGATTCGAGACTGCTCTCGCACTCGCCCGCAAAGGCGCCGAGGTCGTCATCGCGGCGCGCAATCCAACGAAGGGCGAGGCGGCGATCCGACGCATTCGCCGCAGCGTGCCCGCCGCAGCCGTACGATTTGAAGCACTGGACCTGGCCAGCCAGGCGTCGGTGACCGCCTTTTCGGATCGCGTGCTGGGGCAGGGATGGCCGATCGATATCCTGGTCAACAACGCCGGTGTCATGGCCCTGCCGGAGCGCGAAGTGACCGTGGACGGGTTCGAGATGCAGCTGGCGACCAACTACCCGGGCCATTTCGCCCTGACCGCGCGGTTGCTGCCGCAGCTGAAGGCGGGACAGGCGCGGGTGGTCCAGCTGTCCAGCATTGCCCACCGCCGGGGCCGTATCCAGTTCGACGATCTGAACCATGCGCGCCAGTATAAGGCCTGGCCGGTCTATGCGCAGTCGAAACTGGCGATGCTGATGTTCGGGCTTGAGCTGGACCGCCGCAGCGCCGCCCATGGGTGGGGATTGACCAGTGTGGTGGCCCATCCCGGCTATGCCCGGACAGGTCTGATCGGCAACGGGCCGCTGACCGGGCGGCCGGTGTCGCGAACCGTGATGGGCCTGCTGTATCGGCCGTTCATCGAGCCGTTGATCAGTCATTCGCAGCAGGCCGGTGCCCTGCCGATCCTGATGTCGGCGACGGAGCCGACCGTGAAGGGCGGAGCCTATATGGGGGCGACCCGGATGAACGAGCTGAAGGGTCCGCCCGGGCCGGTGAAGGCCGAACCCCAGGCCCTGGATACAGCCGCAGCGGCGCGGTTGTGGGACGTTACCGGGCAGATACTGGGCGTCCGGTTCGCCGCCTAGTTCAGGTGCTGGCCGATGTGGGCGATGGCGGCGTCGAGCAGGGAGCAGTCTGCGCGCCGGCGATGCGGGCGGCCAAGAGCGTCTCGGCCGCCTGGGCGGCGACCCAGGCGGAGGCGCTGCAACGGGCGCGGCCTTCGAAGCTGAAAAATCCAGACAGGGCGTTCATGTCAGGCTCGAGCGGCCGGACGGACGCCATGTTCCTCTTCCTGATCAGCACAGCGAACAGGGCCTCGGCGCCGACGAACGGGACCAGGGCGATCCAGGCGTAGAGACCGGGGCGTCCGAGATCGCGGAGGCGACGGGCGCTGAGGATCAGGAAAGCCGCGAAGAGAGCCATCGTCAGAGCCGCGAGGGCAGCGTAGCGGGCCGTCTGATAGTCCGTCTGCTGGATCGCAGCGTCAGTCGCCGCGCCGTAGACCTCATAGTCGCCGCGCCAGAGTGAATCCAGAATCCGTCCGCTCTCGATGAAGTTCGGCAGTTCGAGCAGCAAAGGCTGGGCCAACAGCAGGATCAGCGACAGGCCAAGCACGGAGAGTAAATAGGGGAGTCGGGACAGGCGCCCCCAAAACACGCTCGAACGAAACACAGGCACCTCCCCTTGCTATGTGAACTCTAGCAAGGGTTGCAGGAAGGGCAACGCTTTCCCGTTCCTTCGCAACTGCGAAGCACGGCTTTGTGAAATATGGCTGTTTAGTGTCTCGCCTCGAGAGGCGTAGAGTCCTCCCCGCGTTATCGGAACAGACAATAAGCGTTGGGAGGCGCTGTCGTTATGATGTCACGCGTACAAAAGGGAATGATCGCCGGCCTGTTCGCCACGGTCGCGGTCTCAATACTCGAAGCCGTGAATGTGTTTGCTGGACCTTGGGTGGAGCCGTTTCCACTCTTTGTCGCCAGTCTGATCGGGATGCCCGGGAACCTGGCCGTGGGGTGGATCGCTCACTTTATCGCCGGCACGGTGATCTTGGGGGGCCTGTTCGGGATCCTGTGTCCGCGGATGCCGGGTCAGACGCCTGAGACCAAGGGGATCATCTTTGCCGTCGGCGCCTGGGCGGTGCTGATGGTGGCAGTGTTCCTGTTCGGCGATTCGCGGATTCTCCGCGGCTCGGGCGGATTCGGAATGGTGGCCTGGATGCTGGTCAGCCATGCCGTGTTCGGCATCGTGCTGGGCAATGTCTACGCTCGGCTGGTGGCGCGGGAGAAGCGCGCCGCCAAGCTGATGGACGGCGTCGCACCGGCGCACTGAGCGGTCTGGAAAAGGGAAGGGCGGCGCACCGGACCGGTGCGCCGCCCATTCGCATGACTTCAGGCGTTAGCCCCTTAGTTCAGGCGCGTGCCGATCTGGGCGATGGCGGCGTCGAGCAGGGGGTCGGTCTTCGCGCCGGCGATACGGGCGGTGAGGATGGTCTCGGCGGCCTGGGCGGCGACCTCGGCGGCGGCGGCCTTGACCTCTGCCGTGGCCTGGATCTCGGCGGAGGCGATGCGGCGCTCGGCAAGGGCCTGGCGACGGGCCAGGGTCTCTTCGAGGCGGACCTTGGCCTCGGCTTCCATGATGCGGGCGTCGGCCTCGGCGGCGGCCAGCATGTCGCGAGCCTGGGCCTCGGCGGCAGTCTTCTCGGCGCGGATGGTGGCGAGAAGAGCCTCGGCCTCGGCGCGCAGGCGCTGGGCCTCATCCAGTTCGGACTGGATCTTGGCGCCCTTGGCGTCCAGCTGGCCGGCGACCAGTTTCGGCACGCCGACGTAGATGCAGATGCCGATGAAAATCAGCAGGCCGACAAGGACCCACATCTCGGCGCTCTGGAGACCCCAGAAGCCCTCTTCCATGAACATGTTCATCAGACGGCTCCCTTGACGGCGGCGGTGGCCTCGGCGGCCGAGGGGGCCTTGCCGGTCAGGCGCTCGACGATGGCCGAGGCTGTGTCGGCGGCGATGGTGGCGACATTGGCCATGGCGGCGTCGCGGGTCTTGCCGATGGCGATCTCGGCCTCGGCGATGCGGGCGTTGACGACGACTTCTTCCTCGGCGGCGCGACGGTTGGCCTCGTCGGTGACCCGAGCCTTGGCGGCGACGGAGGCGGCGCGCGAGTCAGCGCGGGCTTTCTCGACCTCGGCCTTGGCGGCCTCGGCCTGGCCGGCGGCCTCCGCCTGAACCTGGCGGGCGGTGGCGACGGCGGTGGAGATGGTGGTCTCACGCTCGTCGAACACGCGGCGCATGCGCGGGGTGAAGACCTTGGCGATCAGCCAGTAGAGGATGGCGAACAGGAAGATCAGATAGACGATCTGTCCGAACCAGTGCTGGAACTCGAACTGGGGCAGGCCCCCGCCTTCGCCGTGTGCGGCTTCGGTCGAGGCATGCGTCGTCGCGACATCGACAGGGGCTGTGTCGGACGCGGGAAGTACGAGTTCGGGAGTTTGTGCAGCCATGGTCCGTCTGTTCTGAAATCAGGCGAAAAGGCGCGGCAGCCGGATCACCGGCGCCGCGCCTGATCGGGTTCGGCGATCAGGCCGAGTAGAGCAGAATGCCCAGAACGAAGGACAGGATGCCCAGGGCTTCGGCCAGGGCGGCGCCCACGAACAGGTTGCCGATTTGCGAGCCGGCGGCCGACGGGTTGCGCAGGGCGCCCGTCAGGAACGAGCCGAAGATGTTGCCGACGCCGATGCCGGCGCCGATCATGCCGGTCATTGCGAGGCCGGCGCCGATGAGCTTGGCGGCTTCTGCTTCCATAATCTTTAGTCCTAGTCTGAGGTTGGTTGGTTAGGGACGAAAACTGGGTGGAGGCTTTAGTGCCCGTGGCCCAGGTTGACCACATCGTTGAGGTAGATGCAGGTCAGAACGGCGAAGACGAAGGCCTGGAGGAAGGCCACCAGGAACTCCAGCGCGGTCAGTCCGACGGTCATGCCCATCGACAGCAGGGCGATCGGGATGCCGAGGCCGAGGCCGACGGACCCGCCGACGCCCACCACGACGAAGCCGGCGAAGACCTTCAGGGCCACGTGGCCGCCCATCATGTTGCCGAACAGACGAAGGGTCAGGGTGACCGGGCGCAGCAGGAAGGAGACGAACTCAATGACGATAACGAAGGGCAGGACCGGCCACGGCACGCCCGACGGGACGAACAGCTTGAAGAAGCCGAGGCCGTGCTTGGCGAAACCGATGGCCAGCACCAGCAGGATGGTCAGCACGCCGAAGGTGGCGGTGACGGCGATCTGCGAGGTGGCCGTGAAGGTCAGGAACAGGCCGATGAAGTTCATGGCCAGGATGAAGGTGAAGACCGTGAAGACGAACGGGAACAGCTTGCGCCCATCATGGCCGATGATGGAATCGACGATGCCGTCGATCATGCCGAACATGGTCTCACCGGCGGACTGCCAGCGGCCCGGGACGACCTTGGCGCCGGCGGTCACGACCTGAAGGAACAGGACGACCACGCCGAAGGCGACGGTCATGGCCAGGTGCGAGTTGGTGAAGGCGAGCTGCTGCTCGCCGATGACAGGCAGGGTCACCGTGCCGAAGTCGACAAGGGGAACGATCTGGAACTGGTGAAGCGGATCAGCCATGGGCGCCTTTTAGTCTTCTTCGTCATCGTCGAAGGGAACCGACTTCGGCTCCACTCCGCTTGCTTTCGCCTGGGCCATCAGGCGTTGCGCCGTCGACCAGGCCATCCAAACCGAAACGGCGAAGCCCAGAAGGACGCCGCCGATCAAACCCCAAGGATTGGTATGGAAATACCAGTCCACGATGGCGCCGAGCGCCAGACCCACGAACACGCCGCCGAACAGGTCGGCGATGATCCGCCACGCCTGACCGGCCGCCGCCTGACCCGCCGCCTCGTGAGAAACCTCGCGGGCAGTGCGCGCCTCCAGAGACGAAGCGCTGTCGGTGAGGCGTTTGATCGCCTCTTCGCGCGATTCCGGGGGCAGGGACATGGGCTTTGTTTGTTTCGAACCCCGCCCGGCCACGCATGGATTTGCGGGCCCCGACAGGGGTCTGAATTCGGCGCGGAACCTATAGGCGAGGGGCGGGAAGGTCAAGGCGCGGGATGGTCGCGCTAAGGTGTTGAATTGTCGCGGGTCTGACAGTGCAGGCTGGTTCGTGTTGGTGTGACGAATGGGCGGGGTGAGGCCAGGCGTGCGAACGGCAATACACCGTCCGAAGCGTACGGAGCGTTCGAAGCGTTCGGGTCGTGCGACTCCAAAAGGGGAGTCGACCGAGTCGACAGAGTCTACATCCGGGAGGGTGTTGGAGCGGCGATGTCAAAGACCAGCCGCAGTGTCGCACGGTTTCGAGGGGCGCTTGCGATAAAGGCTCCCGGTAGAGCCGAGCGTTGATTTTAAGAGCGGATTTGGGCGATCCGTTGATGGGTATGGCCCCCACCCTCCCTCTCCCCTGCGGGAGAGGGGACTGAAATCAGGCCGCCATCTTTTGCCACGCCTCGCCCACCGGCATGATCTCCAGCCCCGCCGCTTTCGCCAGCCGGATCACGCGATCGAGGTCGTCCGGGGTGCAGCCGTAAGGCGTCGGGCCGTCCATGACGTCGTGGCCGTAGGCGATGAGCCAGCCCTTGCGGGCGGCGGTCGCGGCCATGAGGGCATCGAGGTCGTAGCCGGGCAGGCGGCGGCTTTCGAGGCCGATGGCCTGGAGGTTGGCGCGGTCGGCGCTGCCGGCGTTGACGCCGTCGCGGACGCCGCGGGCGAGGGCGAAGCGGTCCGCGACCATGGCCTTGGCGCCGACCGAGACGTCTCCGTAGGGCCAGGCGAAGGTCGTCATGACATGGCCCGCCAGCCTTTCGGCCACCCAGGCGGCGTTCCTGTCCAGATCGGCGGCGTAGGCCTCGGGCGAGACCGCGAGGGCGCTGGTGTGGCCGAAGGAGTGGCAGCCGACCTCGTGGCCGGCGCCGAACAGGGCCTGGAGGTGGTCGGTGGTGAACTGGGGCAGGCCCAGGTTCTGTCCGCCCGACAGGCCGCCGGCGACATAGTAGGTGGCGGTGACGCCATGCTCCTTGAGGATGGGGCCGGCCTCGGTCCAGGCGGTCACCGGGATGTCGTCGAATGACAGGCTGAAGACACCGCGCTGCGGGCGGACCGGCGCGGGGCGGACGCCGAGGTAGCGGCCACCGCGGCGGCGCATCTTGTCGAGAAAGGCGGACATTTCTTCATCCTAGATCGCGCGAGTTAATCCCTCCCTTCCGCTCCACATTTCCGTGCATCCCCGCGAAGGCGGGGATGCAGGTTTTAGCAAAGCCACGGTGCGCGGGATCCCTGTCTGCGCTCGCTCCGTAGGCCGTTCGCCCAAAGCACTGGGTCCCCGCTTTCGCGGGGATGAGCGGAATCATTTTGTTTTCGGCTTCAACGCCCTCCCGGCCACCACGGCGGAGGCGCCGAATCTCTGGCGCAGGGCGTCGATGGTGGTCTCGGTCGTGAGGGTGCGGCGCTCGGATGAGGCGAACAGGCCTTCGGGCCTGTCCTCCGCGTCCTGGACGTCGGCCAGGCCGATGCCGATCAGGCGATAGGGTCGGCCGAGCTCGGGGGCAAGCAGCTCTCGGCCGACGGCGAACAGGGCGCGGGCGGTCTGGACCGGGTCGAGCAGGGTCTTGCGCCGGGTGACGATCCTGAAGTCGGTGCGGCGCAGCTTTAGCACCACGACGCGGCTGGAGACGCCGTCGCGGCGGGCCTTGGAGGCGACCTTCTCGCACAGGGGCCAGAGTTCGGCCTCCAGCGCCTCGAGCGCGGTCAGGTCGATGTTGAAGGTATTCTCCGCGCTCATGCCGCGCCGGTCGTGCTCGGGGTTCACGGAGCGGGCGTCGCGAGCGTGAGCGAGGTCGTGGAGCCGAAGGCCCGTTTCGCCGTAGCGTTTGACCAGATCGCGGACGTCGGCGGCGGCGAGGTCGCCGACGGTGGCGAAACCGTCCGAGACCAGGGTCTTGCCGAAGACGGGACCGACGCCGGGCAGGATGCGGACGGATTTCGGGGCCAGGAGCGTCTGGGCATTGGCCGTGCCGATGACGGAGAATCCGCGCGGCTTGTCCAGTTCGGAGGCGATCTTGGCGAGGAAGCGGTTGGGGGCCAGGCCGATGGAGACGCCGAGGCCGGTCTCGTCCTCGATCCGTTTCTGGAGGCGGATCAGCTGGAGCGCGGGCGGGCCGCCGTTGAGGCGTTCGGTGCCGGACAGGTCGATCCAGGCCTCGTCGAGGGACAGGGTCTGGACCAGGGGCGTCAGCTCGCCGACGAAGCGGAAGATGCGCTCCGATTCGGGGACGTATTTCGAGAAATCCGGCTTGAGGACCACGGCGTCGGGACAGGCCTTGAGCGCCTTGAACATCGGCATGGCCGAATGGACGCCGGACTGGCGGGCGATGTAGCAGCAGGTCGAGACCACGCCGCGCACCCCGCCGCCGACGATGACGGGCCTGTCGCGCAGTTCGGGGCGGTCGCGCTTTTCCACCGAGGCGTAGAAGGCGTCGCAGTCGAGGTGGGCAATCGACAGCCGGTCCAGCTCGGGGTCGCAGACCACGCGCGGCGAGCCGCAGGACGGGCAGCGGACGACCGAATCCTCCCCGGCCCACAGGCAGTCGCGACAGATGGCTTTCATGGTGAAGCTTGAATTCCCGACTTCACCCCAACTTAAGACTGGGCCGCCACAATCCCAATCGAAGAAGCGGCATGCCTGTCAGCGCGACGTCCGCGCCAGTCGAGGCGGCCAGACCGGGTGAAGATGTCCAAGAAAGTCCTCATCGTCGAGGATAACGAGCTGAACATGAAGCTGTTTCATGATCTGCTCGACTCGCAGGGCTATGAGATCCTGCAGACCCGCGAGGGGATGCAGGCGATGGCCATGGCGCGCCAGCATATGCCCGACCTGATCCTGATGGACATCCAGCTGCCGGAGATCTCGGGGCTGGAGGTGACCAAATGGCTCAAGGACGACGAGGAACTGGCCCATATCCCGATCATCGCCGTGACCGCCTTCGCCATGAAGGGCGACGAGGAACGGATTCGGCAGGGCGGCTGCGAGGCCTATATCTCCAAGCCGATCTCGGTGATGCATTTCCTGGAAACCGTGAAGAAGCACCTCAGCCAGCCGGTAGCAGTGGGATAGCCGTTCAATGACCGCGCGTATTCTTGTGGTCGACGATGTCGAGGCCAACGTCCGTCTCCTCGAGGCCAAGCTGACGCTGGAATACTATGACGTCCTGACGTGTCAGGACGGGGCAAAGGCGCTGACCCTCGCGGCGGCGGAACAGCCGGACATCATCCTGCTGGACGTCATGATGCCCGGCATGGACGGGTTCGAGACCTGCCGGCGTCTTAAGGCCGATCCGCTCACCAACCATATTCCCGTCGTGCTGGTGACGGCGCTGGACGGACGCGAGGACCGGATCAAGGGGCTGGAGGCGGGGGCCGACGACTTCGTCACCAAGCCGCTGGACGACGTGGTGCTGTTCGCCCGCGTGCGGTCGCTGACCCGGCTGAAACTGGTCATGGACGAGCTGCGCGAGCGCGAGGAGAGCGGACGGCGGCTGGGAGTCACGACGGACGGAGCCGGGCGACTGCGCGGCTCGGGCGGCCGGGTCCTGATCGTCGACGACAATGCGCGCCAGGCGCAGCGGATCGCCGAGGAGCTGACGCGCGAGCACCGGCCGACGGTCGAGAGCGATGCGGCCGGGGGGCTGCTGGCGTCCAGGGGTGCGATCGACCTGATGATCATCAATGTGGCGGCCGCCGAGTTCGACGGCCTGCGCCTGATCGCCCAGGTTCGGTCGGTCGAGCCGACGCGGCACCTGCCCATCCTGGCCGTGGTCGATCCGTCGGACCGGCCGCGGCTGGTCAAGGCGCTGGAGCTGGGCGTCAACGACATCCTGATGAAGCCCGTGGACCCCGAGGAGCTGGCGGCGCGGGCGCGGACGCAAATCCGCAGGAAGCGCTACACCGACTTCCTCAAGGAGAAGCTGGATTACAGCCTGGAAATGGCCGTCACCGACGCCCTGACGGGGCTGCACAACCGCCGCTATATGGCGGGCCAGCTTCAAGCCTTTGTCACTCGGGCGGCCCAGGGCGGCGAGCCGGTCTCGGTGCTGGTCGTGGACATCGATCACTTCAAGAAGGTCAACGACGGCTTCGGCCACGACGCGGGCGACGAGGTGCTGCGCGAGTTCGCCGTGCGGCTGGCCACCAACGTTCGCGCCGTTGACCTGCCCTGCCGACAGGGGGGGGAGGAGTTCGTCGTCATCATGCCGGGCACCAGGCTCGAGGACGCCCAGCGCATTGCCGAACGCATCCGCCGCGACGTCGGCTCGACCCCGTTCCGGGTCATGGGCGGTCAGGAGCACCTGACGGTGACCATATCGATCGGAGTGGCGGCGACCCTGGGGGCGGGCGATACGCCTGAGGCCCTGCTGAAACGCGCCGACGAAGGCGTCTACGAGGCCAAGGCCACGGGACGCGACCGGGTCATCGCCCGGGCGGCTTAATAGAGGTCCTTCTCCCCCGAGGGGAGAAGGACAAACGAAAACGCCCGGTCGTTTCCGACCGGGCGCTTCAGAAACAGCGTGGGATCAAGGCCTACTTGATCTTGCCTTCCTTGAACTCGACGTGCTTTCGCACGACCGGGTCATATTTCTTGACGACCATCTTCTCGGTCATCGTGCGGGCATTCTTCTTGGTGACGTAGAAGAAGCCGGTGTCGGCCGTGGAGTTCAGCCGGATCTTGATTGAGGCGGGCTTTGCCATCGGAAATTACCTTTGCGACGGCGGTGAGAGCCGTGAAAATAAGAGGCGCGGAACATACTCAGGGACGCCACGAAGTCAACGGGCGACTTGGCGCCTTGAGCACGATGTCAAAGCGCGCGACCCTCTCCGCATGAAAACCGCCCTGATCGCCGCCGTCGCAGTCCTCCTGTCCGCCTGCGCCACCACGTCCGCGCCGTCCGGGCCGCAGGACGTCTTCATGAGCCGGCTGAACGCCCTGTGCGGCCAACGCTTCGAGGGGCGGGTGGTCACGACCGACGCGGCGGACGCAAGCTTCGCCAGCCAGCGCCTGCTGATGCATGTCCGCGACTGTTCGCCGGAAGAGGTGCGAATCCCGTTCAGCGTCGGCGAGGACCGGTCGCGGGTGTGGATTGTCACGCGGACGACAGGGGGCGTCCGCCTGAAGCATGATCACCGCCACGAGGACGGCACGGTGGATGTGCTGCACATGTACGGCGGCGACACGGCGAGCCTCGGGACGGCCGAGCGCCAGGAGTTTCCCGTCGACGCCTTCTCCATCGCCCTGTTCAACGCCAATGCCGCCGCAGTCTCCACGACCAACGTTTGGGCGATGGAGGTCCACCCGGACCGGATGTTCGCCTATGAGCTGCGTCGGGCCAACCGGCACTTTCGGGTGGAGTTCGATCTGACCAGGCCCGTGGCGGAGTAGGGCGGACCATCGGTCTTGACCTGAAGGCCCCTCACGCGTAAACGCGCCGGACTTTCGAGGCGGGCCATTTCGGTGACCCATCCTGATCGTCACAATTGAACGGACGGGCTGTGCCCGCCGGAACGCCCGAAGCGCGCGTTCCGGTTTTTTCGTTTGGTCGTGCCGCATCCGGTCTCGAACGACCCCGGGCGGTCCTGAAGGGCCGTTCAAAAGAAGGAAACCGAGGCGCCCCGGCCGACAGGCACACGCCTCCATCAGAAGTCGAGACTGTCTACCGATGCCTACGATCAACCAGCTGATCCGCAAGCCCCGCAAGCCCAAGCCCGTGCGCAACAAGGTGCCGGCCCTGGAGGGTTCGCCCCAGCGTCGCGGCGTTTGCACCCGCGTCTATACCACGACCCCCAAGAAGCCGAACTCGGCTCTGCGTAAGGTCGCCAAGGTCCGTCTGGCCAAGAGCGGCTACGAAGCCGTGTGCTACATCCCCGGCGAGGGCCACAATCTTCAGGAGCACTCGGTGGTCCTGATCCGCGGCGGCCGCGTGAAGGACCTTCCCGGCGTGCGCTACCACATCCTGCGCGGCGTGCTCGACACGCAAGGCGTCAAAGACCGCAAGCAGCGTCGTTCGCACTACGGCACCAAGCGTCCGAAGTAAGCGACCCGCAATTTCCTGATTCAGCCGGTCTCATCCGGCTTCTTCCAGACACCGATTTAGAAGGCCCAGCCCATGTCACGTCGTCACCGCGCCCAGAAACGCGAAGTCCTGCCGGATCCCAAATACAAGGATCTGACCGTCACCAAGTTCATGAACTACGTCATGTACGAGGGCAAAAAGGCCGTCGCCGAGAACATCGTCTACGGCGCCTTCGAAATCCTGGCCGACAAGAAGAAGGACTTCGAGCCGGTCCAGACCTTCCACACCGCCCTGGAAAACGTCCAGCCGTCGGTCGAAGTCCGCTCGCGTCGCGTCGGCGGCGCCACCTATCAGGTTCCGGTCGAGGTTCGCCCCGAGCGTCGCCGCGCCCTGGCTATCCGCTGGCTGGTCAACGCCGCGCGCAAGCGTGGTGAGAACACCATGACCGAAAAGCTGGCCGCCGAGCTGCTGGATGCGTCGAACAACCGCGGCACTGCGGTCAAGAAGCGCGAAGACACCCACAAGATGGCTGAAGCCAACCGCGCCTTCAGCCACTACCGCTGGTAGGCGCCTTCAAAGCGTCAAACAGCGACACTATCTAGGCCTATCCGGCGCGGGCGGTTTGAGCTAAATCGCCCGCGCTCGCTTATCCGCTACATCGACGATCTCCCGAGGACGCGGACCGCGTCCTGAACATACTTTCAAGGCACGCTTTCATGGCCCGCACACACGCGCTCGAGGACTACCGCAACTTCGGAATCATGGCCCACATCGATGCGGGCAAGACGACGACGACCGAGCGGATCCTGTATTACACCGGCAAGAACCATAAGATCGGCGAAGTCCACGACGGCGCCGCGACCATGGACTGGATGGACCAGGAGCAGGAGCGGGGGATCACGATCACCTCGGCTGCGACCACGGCCTTCTGGCAGGGCAAGCGCCTGAACATCATCGACACCCCCGGCCACGTGGACTTCACCATTGAAGTCGAGCGTTCGCTGCGCGTGCTGGACGGCGCGGTCGCGGTGCTGGACGGCAACGCCGGCGTCGAGCCGCAGACCGAAACCGTCTGGCGTCAGGCCGACAAGTACAAGGTTCCGCGGATCGTCTTCGTCAACAAGATGGACAAGATCGGCGCCGACTTCGACGCCTCGGTCCAGTCGATCCGCGACCGCCTGGGCGCCAAGGCCGTGCCGATCCAGTTCCCGATCGGTTCGGAGAACACCCTGACGGGTCTGGTCGACATCGTGTCGATGAACTCGGTGGTCTGGGACAACGATGCCCTGGGCGCCAACTTCACCATCGGCCCGATCCCGGACGACCTGATGGCCAAGGCCGTCGAGGCGCGTCAGTACCTGATCGACAACGCCGTCGAACTCGACGACGACGCCATGCAGGCCTACCTCGATGGCAACGAGCCCTCGCTGGAAGTGCTGAAGAAGTGCATCCGCAAGGCCGTGCTGACCGGCGCCTTCTATCCGATCCTGTGCGGCTCGGCATTCAAGAACAAGGGCGTGCAGACGCTGCTCGACGCCGTCGTCGACTACCTGCCTTCGCCCACGGACATCCCGCCGACCCCGGGCATCGACTTCAAGACCGAAGAACCCGTCGTGCGTCGCGCCTCGGACGACGAGCCCCTGTCGATCCTCGCGTTCAAGATCATGGACGATCCGTTCGTCGGCTCGCTGACCTTCTGCCGCCTGTATTCGGGCAAGATGGAAACCGGCCAGAACCTGCTGAACTCCAGCCGCGACAAGAAAGAGCGCGTCGGCCGGATGCTGCAGATGCACTCGAACAACCGTGAAGACGTCAAGGAAGCCTACGCCGGCGACATCGTCGCCCTGGCTGGCCTCAAGGACACCCGCACCGGCGACACCCTGTGCGATCCGCTGAAGTCGCCCGTCATCCTTGAGAAGATGGAATTCCCGGCGCCGGTCATCGAGATCTCGGTGGAGCCCAAGACCAAGGCCGACCAGGAGAAGCTGGGCGTCGCCCTGGCCAAGCTGGCTTCGGAAGACCCGTCCTTCACCGTCTCGACCGACCATGAGTCGGGCCAGACCATCCTGAAGGGCATGGGCGAGCTTCACCTGGACATCAAGATCGACATCCTGAAGCGCACCTACAAGGTCGAGGCCACCATCGGCGCGCCGCAGGTCGCCTATCGTGAATCGCTCGGCCGCAAGGTCGACATCGACTACACCCACAAGAAGCAGACCGGCGGTACGGGCCAGTTCGCCCGCGTCATGATCACGTTCGAACCCGGCGAGCCCGGCTCGGGCTTCGTGTTCGAGAACACGATCGTCGGCGGCGCCATCCCCAAGGAATTCATCCCGGGCGTCGAGAAGGGCCTGAACTCCATCAAGGATTCGGGTCTGCTGGCCGGCTTCCCGCTGATCGACTTCAAGGCGAGCCTGACGGACGGCAAATACCACGACGTCGACTCCAGCGTGCTGGCGTTCGAAATCGCGGCCCGCGCCGCCTTCCGCGAACTGAAGGAAAAGGGCGCTCCGAAGCTGCTCGAGCCGATCATGGCGGTCGAGGTCGTGACCCCCGAGGACTACCTCGGTTCGGTCATCGGCGACCTCAACGCCCGTCGCGGCATGATCCAGGGTCAGGACATGCGCGGCAACGCCACTGTCGTGAACGCCTTCGTGCCCCTGGCCAACATGTTCGGCTATGTGAACACGCTGCGCGGCATGTCCCAGGGCCGCGCCCAGTTCACCATGCAGTACGACCACTACGAGCCGGTGCCGCAACACGTCGCCGACGAAGTAATCAAGAAGTACAGCGCCTAAACCCAACAATGCCGACGGGCTTCGGTCCGTCGGATACCCCCTGAAAACCTAGGAATAAGCCCCCTGTTCAGGGGACGGAGAGAAGAGAATGGCCAAGGAAAAGTTCGAACGTAACAAGCCGCATTGCAACATCGGCACGATCGGTCACGTGGACCACGGCAAGACGACGCTGACGGCTGCGATCACGATGGTTCTGGCCAAGGCCAG
>NZ_JAFCVJ010000011.1:0-115059 GCF_049896985.1 Brevundimonas sp. SL161
AGCTCAAACACAGCCGACGACTGGCTACCCGATACGACAAGACCGCCGACAGCTTCCTCGGCTTCGTCGTCGTCGCATCCATCCGACTGTGGATCAGACACTTTGTCCACACCACCTAGATCTCAGCGAGAGCCTGAGTCACGCTTTCGACAGAAGCCCGCAGCGCCTCCGTCTCAAACGATCAGGCTCTAACCGCCTGCGTTGAACGGGATGACCTCCGCCCCGCCCTCCGGCGCCTCCGGGCGGACGGCGACGGCCACCGGCAGCCGCACCGTGACCGCCGTGCCTTCGCCCAGGGTCGAGTCCAGGCTCATCCGGCCGCCGTGGAGTTCGGCCAGGGATCGGACCAGCGACAGGCCGAGGCCGGTGCCCTGGACCTTCTGCTCGACGGCGCCGGCCTGTTCGAACGGACGACCCAGCCGCTTCAAATCCTTGGCGGCGATGCCGACGCCGGTGTCTGAGACGACCAGCTCCAGACAGGGGCCGATGACCTCAAGGGTCAGGGTCACCGATCCGCCCGCCGGGGTGAATTTGATGGCATTGGACAACAGGTTCAGCGTGATCTGCTTCAGCGCGCGGCGGTCGGCTTCAACGGCCAGGGGTTCGTCCGGGACCAGACTGGACAGACCCACGCCCTTGTCCGTCGCGGTGACCCGCACCAGGGCGGCCGCCGCCGAGACCACTTCGCGCGCATCGAAGGATTCGCGCGACAGCTCGTAGCGCTCGGCCTCGATCTTGGACACGTCCAGCACGTCGTTGATCAGGTCCAGCAGGTGACCGCCCGCCTCATGGATGCTGTCGGCATAGTCGGCGTATTTCTGGGGCAGGGGACCGAAGAGGCGCTGGCGCATGATGTCGGAGAAGCCAAGCACGGCGTTCAGCGGCGTCCTCAGCTCATGGGACATATTGGCGAGGAAGCGGGTCTTGCCGGTATCGCGCGCCTCGGCCTCCGCGCGGGCGGCTTCCAGACCGATCTCGGTGGCGAACTGGCGGGTGGCGTCGAAGGCCTGCGCGATCACGCGCGCGCCGCCGTCGCCGTCGTCCATGCGGCGGATGATCAGATTGACGCGGCGGTCCAGTGCGATGCGAGGGGCGAACTGGGCCTGACCCTCCTGTCCTGCCAGGGCGCGGTCGATGGCGGCGAGGATCGCGGGGCGGTCGGGGGCGTGGACCGCCGCGAACAGACCGGACTGGAACAGGGTCTGAGGCTCCAGCGCGGGCGGGGCCGAGCCGTAGGCGGCCAGCACCCGGCCCGATGGCTCCAGTACGAGGGTCAGCCCGGGCTGGGCGGCCAACAGGGTCTCGACACGCAGGGTCATCGCCTCGGCGGCGTTCAGCTTGTTCTCGCGCAGTCGCCAGGCCAGCGTCACGGCCAGGACGGCGGCGACCGTGGCGAGGATGACGGAGATCGAGGCCGGTAGCGGCCCGCCTCCCGGCGGCCCGATCAGCAGGGCCGATAGCTGGCCGCCCAGGGCCGCGACGCCCGCGCCGATCGCGCCAGCCTGTGCCAGCCGCACGCCGTGGCGGGGTCCGCCCAGCGCCAGGGCCGCGACGGACGGCATGATTACATAGCCCACCAGCGGCCCGGCCAGCCCGCCCGACAACATCGCTGCGGCGAGGGCCGCCAGGGTCCAGACAACCAGCAGCAGCGCCCGCTCGCCCGTGCCATCTCGCCACAGCAGGGCCAGTCCCGCCAGTCCGGGCAAGACCATGGCCGTCGCGCCGAAAATCGCCGAGCCGCCGAACCAGCCCAGGCCCGCGCCCGACATGGCGGACAGCGCGGCCCCCGCGGCCCAGGCCGCGTGCCAGGCCGTCAGGGCGGACAGGCCCTCGCCCACCGCGCGCGCGGGCGGTGGAGAGGCGTCCGGGTCAGGGTTGGGGACAGGGTTCAAACAGGTGTCCGGGCGGCCTTGGCGAGGAGCCGGTCAGGGGAGCGCGCCGACCGCGCAGACTAGCGTCGCAGCCGAGTCGTCTAAAGCCCGCACCCGTAGGAGGCGACTCCGTCAGTGGGGGGCGAGGCTCGCAACTGGGGATGGACGGGCTGGTTGTCGTTAACCGGCGCGCGGCCTATCTGGCGACCCATGACCGAACCCGCCGACAGCATCGACGCGACTCTGGACGAACTGGCCGAGGACTTCGAGGTGCTGGAGGACTGGGAACAGCGCATCGCCTACGTGATCGACCTTGGCAAGGATCTGGCCCCGCTGCCGGACACCGACCGGACCGAGGCCAACAAGGTGCCGGGCTGTGCGGCGCAGGTCTGGCTGGCGTCGGGGCGCGACGGTGACCGGCTGACGTTCCGCGCCGACTCGGACAGCGCCATTTCCAAGGGCAATGTCGCCCTGTTGCTGAAACTCTATTCGGGCCGTCCTGCGACCCAGATTCTGGCCTTCGACGCCAGGGCGGCGCTGGACCGGCTGGGCCTGCCCCAGGCCCTGACCCGACAGAGGGCGAACGGCCTCAACGCCATGGTGGGGCGGATCCGGCAGGAGGCCATCGCGGCCGGGTAAGCTCCCGCACGCACTCCGCGCGGTCGGCGCAGGGGCGTGGCGACACGATTCAGGGTAACCAAAGGCGCTTCTTTCCGATTATCGGGTCAGCCGATCCGGTAGTGGTCCGCGAGCCTTCGAAGCCCCGCCTTGAGAACCGTCTTCCCCTCACGTCGGCGAAGTCCTGCCTCCCGTTCGGCGAGCTGAAGGCTGCCCTGGCGGATGCAGACCTGTTCGACGATCGCGTGCGTTCGCGGATCCAGTGATGCGAGCGCGCGCGCGAGCCGCTGACCGGCGGCGATGGCCCGGTCGCCGGGTTCGACGCGGGCCGACGAGCCGCTGCCGCCCGTACGCGGCAGGGCGTCCCAGCGCATCGTCAGGGAGGGGCCGGACCGGGAGAGTTCGTCGTCCAGCCTGAGGCGTTCGCCCGCGGCGATCTCGGCCGGGGTCAGCCATGGGCGACCGTCGGCATCCTTGCGACGGGCCAGCCAGGCGATGGGGCTTTCCCCCAGGTTGGCGCGACGCAGGGTGAGGCGGCCGTCGGGATCCATGATCGGCCGCTCGCCCTCGATCCGGCCGGGTGCTCCCGGGGGCGGCGTCGAGGATACTGTCGGGGCCGGCCGCCCGATCCAGCCGCCGCCGGCGCGTGCCTTCAGGCCGGGGATCTCGATCAAGTCCCGGAAGGTGGTTTCATTGAGCGTCATCGTCGCACGCGCTCTCCGGTCGCCGCCGACGCGCAGGGCATAGGTTCCTTCGGGCCCCGCGACATCGATCCAGCCACCGCGCGCCAGAAGGCCTCGCGCCCGCGCCGTCGGGCCGCTCACGCCACCTCCGGCAGGTCGGTGACCGGCGGCGTCTCGCACAGCGTCTGGATGGTCTCGGCCAGCTGATCCAGCAGGTCGTTCAGATGCGGCTCGTCTCGCGCCTGCTCGATCCGGGTGCAGGCCGTCCCGACCGTCTGGCGGTTGATCCCGAAGGCGTGGCCGACCCGTTCCAGCGGCCAGCCGAGCGCCACATGAGCCAGGTAAAGAGACACCCGCCGCGTCCGGAGCGCCGACTGTGTCAGCCGGGCCTTGCGTTGCAGGGTTTCCATCGGCGTGCCGAGCCGCAGGGCCACGATCTGCTGGACCAGGTCGGCCCGGTCGCGATCCTCCGACGACACGATGATCCGATAGGGTGTATTCAAGACGTCTCTCCCGATCCCGATGCGCGCGACGTCCCCATTCTGGGGCGGTAAAACGGGACGGTAGGAACATTATCCTGCTCGACGTCAGAAGCGGTCGTATCTCCAGTCGTGGTGGGGCGCGCATGGCCAGGACCAAGGCGAATCCAGCCTGCCGAACGCCGGCCTTTGAAATAATTCGAATCGTTGACTCGTGACTCTCGACGTCGATTCGCAAATCAGCCTAGATTCGCCTTCATGGGGTGCCGTTAACGGTTCTTAAGGTTTTGACCGGTTAACTCCGGAACAAGGTTACCCGGAACTTCCCATCGGGCCATATGGTCTAGCTTTTGCCTGGAGGGGCATGAATGCGCGTTCTGCTTATCGAAGACGATCATGCGACGGCGCAGAGCATCGAGCTGATGCTGAAGTCCGAAGGCTTCAACGTCTACACGACAGACTTGGGTGAAGAAGGCATTGATCTGGGCAAGATCTATGACTACGATCTCATTCTACTTGATCTGAACCTGCCGGATATGAGCGGCCTTGAAGTCCTGCGCCAGCTGCGCGTCGGCAAGGTCAACACGCCCGTCATGATCCTGTCGGGTTCCACCGAGATCGAGACCAAGGTCAAGACCTTCGGCGGCGGCGCCGACGACTACATGACCAAGCCCTTCCACAAGGACGAGCTGATCGCGCGCACCCACGCCGTGGTCCGCCGCTCCAAGGGTCACGCCCAGGCCATCATCCATACCGGCGAGATCGCCGTGAACCTGGACGGCAAGACGGTCGAGGTGCACGGCCACCGCGTCCACCTGACGGGGAAGGAATACCAGATGCTGGAGCTGCTCTCGCTCCGCAAGGGCACGACCCTGACCAAGGAAATGTTCCTGAACCACCTGTACGGCGGCATGGACGAGCCCGAGCTGAAGATCATCGACGTCTTCATCTGCAAGCTGCGCAAGAAGCTGGCCACGGCCGCCGGCGGCAAACACTACATCGAGACCGTCTGGGGCCGCGGCTACGTCCTGCGCGATCCGTCGGAGACGTCGGCGCCTGCTCCGCAGAGCGCAGCCGCCTGATCCACTTCGGCTCTCGGCGCTGAACACAGAAACACCCGCCGGGAGACCGGCGGGTGTTTTGCTTTCAGGAGCGGTCGGGTCGGCCGTCTGTGCCGAGCCCCGACTCTATCTCGGCTCGACCCTGATCGCGACCTCGTTGCGGCGCATCGGCGGCAGGGTCCAGGGCGGGTCGTAGAACCAGACTACCGGCTCTCCAAGGACGGTCCATCCACTGCCGGCCAGTCCGGCCAACAACTGGGCCTTGTGCGTCTCCACGGCGCGCACTGAGCCGACGCCGCTGAATCTCACCACCGCATAGGTTTCGGCCGGGACGACGACCAGCTCGACTGTCGGGTCGTTCGGAATCGGCAGTTCGGCCATCGCATAGGCAGCCGGCATGAAGAACTGGATTGTCCAGCGGTCGACCCCGGACGGGGTCTGGGCCACGGGCGCGGTCATGGCGATCGTCTGTGAGCCGCCCGTGCCGGCCTGTGAGACCGGGGCTGTCATCGCGATGGAGGCTCGCTGCGCATTGCCGCCGAAGATGTAGCCTGCCAGACGCCGAAAGCCCTGGTTGCGGGCGGCGTCGCTGTTGCCCGTAACCTCGGTCTGGGCGGCTATTCTCTCCCCATACAGGCGGATGTCGATCTCGCCGACGGTTGCGACGCTTTGATAGGCTGGCTCCTCCGTGCCGGATCGCACGCCAACCGTCGAACAGGCGGTCGTCATAAGGGCCGCACCGACGGCGACCAGCGCATGTCTCATGATAGAAGCCTTGTTCAACGAGCGTAGCAACGCTGGTTACCCTAGCGCACGGATCGGCCCAGCGGATGACCCGCGCTCTTTGGCCACGGCGGCCCTTTCCACGAACGGAGTTCGTGGACGGATCATCCAGCCCGTATCGCTTCGGCCACGGCGCCGAACATCGGATTGGCCCGCCCCGCCGCGTCGAAAAGCAGGGGGCTGTCCTTGCCGTCGTCGCGGGCGTCGCGACGCAGCCAGCTATCGGTGTCGCGCAGGCCCCAGACAGTGAAGGCGAAGCGTTGGGCGGGCGGCAGGTCCATAAAGGCCGAGGTCAGTTCGGCGACGCGGGCGGTCTGCTGCTCGATCCTTTGGCGTTGCGACCGGGTGTCGAAACGGGCCTCGGCGCGGAGAGAGGCGTCGAGTTCGGAGACATGGATCGGCAGGCCGAACCGGGCGGCCTCGCGGAAGAAGGCGGCCGTCTGGCCCGCGGGGATCTCGATGTCGAGGTGCGACTGGGTCCCGATGCCGCCGATGGGGACGCCGGCCTTCAGCAGACGCTCGACCAGGCGCAGGAAGGTCGCGCCCTTGGTCGGCAGGTTCTCCAGGTTGTAGTCGTTGAGGAACAGGACCGCGTCGGGATCGGCCAGTTTCGCCTGTTCGAAGGCGCGGGCGATGTAGCCGTCCTGGCCCAGGGCCTCGGACCACAGGCAGGAGCGCAGGCCATTGCCGTCCTCCGCGACGGCTTCGTTGACGACATCCCAGCCGGTGGCGCGGCCGCGATACCTCTGGGCGACGGTCTGGATGTAGCGGTCGTATTCGGTGCGGAACCGCTGCGGGTCGAGCGAGCGGAAGAAGGCGCTATCCTGTGAATACCAGATCAGGGTCGTGCCAAAGAGGCGCAGGCCGTGGGTGGTGCAGAACTCCGCGATCCGGTCGGGCGCATCCCAGCGGTACTCGCCGGTCTCCGAGAGGATGTATTCCATCTTCATCTCCCACTCGGGCGTGAGCTGGGAGGTGTGGGTCAGGCAGAGGTCGACCCAGGCCCGGTCCTCGAACTGGCCGGTCAGGGCCGAGGTCCCGATGGGAAAGGGAGCGATCGATGTCAGCGGGGTCGGCGCGATCGCGGGGGCCGCAGAGGCGTTCTTCTCGCAGGCGGCCAGCGCGAGGGCGGAAGCGAGGAGGGCACGGCGGTCGATCATGCCACGCAGGCGATCAGGCGCTGCGGCGACGCAGGCCCATCTCGTCGAAGGCGGCGGTCTCGCGCTTGCCGGCGGCGATGAGGGCGTTCAGGCGGGTGGTTTCAGCGACGTGTTCGAACTTCTTCAGCTCGGAATAGGCGCCGGTCAGGGCGTCGCGGGCGCCTTCCTCCTCGGCGTCGAGGGTGACGAGGTCGCTTTCGGCGGCGCCCTTTCGGGCCTTCCAGCCGGCCATATAGGCTTGAAGCAGGAGGTTGGCCTCGGCGTCGGCCCGGGCGCGCTCGCGTTCCACCTCGACCTCTGCGTCGAGGACAGCCAGGCGCATCTCGGCGGTGACCTTGCGGCTGGAGATCTCGGCCAGGCGCTTCTGCAGCGCCTCGACCTCGTAGTTGGAGATGCGGATCAGCGAGTGGGCCCAGGCGGTCATGCGTAAAATCCAGTCACTACTGCGGGACCATGCCCTGATTCAGAATTGCCTCCAGGCGGGTAAAGGAATCGGAAAGACGCGTGGAGTCGTCCTTGTCCTGACCCAGGAAGGCCTCGAGTGCGGGGTTCAGGGCGATGGCCCTGTCGGTGATCGGGTCGGCCCCGGCGCGATAAGCGCCGATCTTGATCAGCTCTTCCATCGAGGCGTAGGCCGAGAGGCACTGGCGGGCGCGCTTGTTGAGCTCGCGCTCGGGCGGCGTCTGGCAGGCGGGCATGGTCCGGCTGACGGATTTCAGCACGTCGATGGCCGGGAAACGACCGCGTTCGGCGATCTTGCGGTCCATGACGATGTGGCCGTCGAGGATGCCTCGCACGGCGTCGGCGATCGGCTCGTCATGGTCGCCGCCGTCGACCAGCACGGTGAACAGGGCGGTGATCGGCCCGGCGGTGGTGCCGTCGGGCCGGACGGGGCCGGGCCCTGCGCGCTCCAGCAGTTTGGGCAGTTCGGTGAAGACGGTCGGGGTGTAGCCCTTGGTCGTGGGCGGCTCGCCGGCGGCCAGGCCGATCTCGCGCTGGGCCATGGCGAAGCGGGTGACCGAGTCCATCAGACAGAGGACTTCCAGATCCTGGTCCCGGAAATATTCCGCGATGGCCAGGGTCATATAAGCCGACTGGCGGCGTTTCAGCGCGGGTTCGTCGGAGGTGGCGACGACGACGACGGCGCGGCGCAGACCTTCCTCGCCCAGTGTTTCCTCGATGAACTCGCGGACTTCCCGGCCCCGTTCACCGATCAGGCCGACCACGACGACGTCGCAGGTCGTCTGCTTGGCCAGCATGGACAGCAGCACCGACTTGCCGACCCCGGACCCGGCGAAGATGCCCAGGCGCTGGCCCCGGCAGGTGGTGGTGAAGACGTCCATCGAACGGACCCCGAGATCCAGCCGCTCGCCCACCCGGCCGCGCGAATGGGCCGGCGGCGGCGAGGCGCGGAGGGGATACGGGGCAGGGCCTTGCGGCAGGGGGCCCTTGCCGTCGATCGGCTGGCCGAAGGCGTCGATGATGCGGCCCAGCCAGGCCTTGGTCGGATTGACCGCCGCCGCCTGGCCGATGATGTGGATATCAGCGCCGGGGGCCACGCCCTCGACGGGGCCGAACGGCATCAACAGGGCCTTGGAGTCTCGGAAGCCCACGACTTCGGTGGGAAGGGGCGTCGTGCCGCGCCGCCTGATCTCGGCCCGGGCGCCCACGGCCAGTCGCGACAGGCCGCCGCGTGCCTCGATCAGCAGGCCGCTGACGCCCGCCACCTTGCCGGTGACGACCAGCGGATCGATCGCTTCGACGGCGGTGACGAGGTTAAGCAACGGGGGCCTGCAATAGGAAACGGAGGCGTTAACCTCTGGTCCAACGTGGTTAACGCGGCGTGAAGCCCTGCGGGTCGGCTGTGGACGGTGATCGATGATCAGGCTGGCCGGAAGGTTGCGGCTTGGCCTTGATCGAGGCAAAATCGAACGGCGTTACGGGAAGGCTGTCATGTACGAATGCGCCAAACTGCGCCGCGTCCTGCGAGCAGCGGCCGGCATCCTGTTGATACTTCTCAGTGCCTTGCCGCCGAGCCTAGCCCTGGCGTGGAAGCCGACCACCCATATGCAGTTGGCGGAGATTGCGCTGCAGGACGCGCTCGACGACGGGCGGGTAACGATCATGCGGGTCGATCCGCGCACGGGGGCGATCCTCGGTCCGCTCGGCGACTTCCCGGTTTCGCCCCAGATCCTCGCCGCCCTGAAAGCCGCGCCGGATCGATATCGGGCGGGCGTTCTGGGCCCCGACGCCTATCCGGACATCATGACCGGCCAGCAGATCATCCACCCCGAGGTCGCGAAGGATGACAGCGGCAGCGTGATCGGCAGCGATGCGTGGCTTAACCATATGTGGACCCGGTCCTATGGCGGGGACGACTCGCCCGAGGTGCGCGCCTTCGTCAGCGGCTTCCTGACCCATGCGGCCGGCGACAGTTTCGCCCACACCTACGTCAACCATTATTCGGGCGGAGCCTTCACCCTGGACCCGCGCCAGAACGCGATCCAGCACATCGTCATGGAGGGCTATCTTGACAAGCGCGCGCCGGAGGTCCGGCACGATCTGGCGGTCAGTATCCGCGGCGTCGACGGCTTCATTCATGATGAGATGGTCGCGGCGCGTCCGGGCAGCGTGCTGGAGCGGCAGCTGCTGCTCGGCGACGAGGAGGCGACCAACGCGTCGGCGCCCCTGATCTTCTCGCGGCTGAGGAACAGGCTGCAGGCCGATGTCGATGCCGGCACGGAGAGCTGGGCGACCCTCGCCTACAAGCGGGCCTGGATCGAGGACATCGACGCCGGCCTGCGCGCCTGGCCGGCGGTCAGCGCCGAGATTTCCGCGAAGATCATCTATTACCCCGACCAGGCCGACTTCGCGGGGGCTGCGAGCATTCTGAATCGCTATGCCCGCCAGCATCTGTGGTCGATGGCCGGGGCTCCGGACTTCGCTGTCGCGGTGGCCTATGCACCATCGCAGATCGCCGAGGCCCTGTTGCCCCAGGTCCTGATCGACGCCCTGGGCGCCCTGCTGCAAAAGCCGCTCGACTATATGGTCAGGGGCGCAACGGGTCTGACGACCGAGGAATGGCGTGACTACATGGCCCGGCCGGACCACTATTTCGACGAGGTGATGAGCGGGGTCTCAGCCCAGCCGAACGGTCATGCAGTGACCCTGGCCGATTTCAATCACCAGCAACTCGGCATCGTCGACGACGCCCATGCGAGCCCGGCCCAGCGGTGGACGGTCGATGGGTTCGCGCCGGCCTTCAATACGGTGCAGCTGACCAAGCTGAGTTTCCTCGACGCCGAGGGCCTTGAGGCGGTGGAACGGGCGCTTGGCGGACCCCGGTCGCGGGGCGGCTCCAATGTGATGCTGGGCTGGCTGCACTCGCTGGACGACAGTTCGCAGTGGCGCAGCGGCCAGGCTCGCTTCTCCCATCCCGTGGTGTTCAACCAGCTGTTCCGCCCCTAGTTCGGCGCCCCCTGAGCCGCACGACGACCGGCCGCCGTGCGGGTTTCATCCCGGCCGTTCGTCAGGATCGCCCCGACCGAGGCCGCGACGATGCAGGCGACCGCCGGCCCTTGCAGACTACTCAGTTTCTCCTGCAGCCGGGGCGGCCCCGCCACTGCGGCCGATAGCAGGACGCAGAAGGTTGAAGGCGGGTGCCGAAAGGCGCGTCTTTTGGCCAGATTCTCCTTCGCTTGACGCGGGTCACCCCAGACAAAAGTCAGCGAAGTTGGGTAAAGATCGTCACGACCGATGCGGCGAAGACGGCGGCACCGGCGATCATGAGCACGATCGATGGGCTGATGTCGAACGTGGCCCTGGCCTGTTCTCCCAGCCGTCCCATCAACTCGGGCCAAGTATAGCTGACGAAGTCGCCCTGGCTCATCATACTGATGATGATGCCCTGGTCATCGACGATTGGCAGGTGGCGGAATCGCTCGTTGGACATCAGACGCAACCAGTCAAGCAGGTCGTCGTCGGCCCCCGCTATCTTCAGGTCCATCGTCATGATCTGTTCGAGCGTCGTTTCGTCGGGGTTCAACCGCTTGTTCAGCAGACGGCGCATGAAATCGCGTTCCGTGACGATGCCGAGCGGCCTCCGATCAGCGTCAACGATCACTGCGGCGCCGTAATTCTTCTCGCTCATCACCGCGATGGCTTCGGAAACCATCGCTTTTGGACCAAAAGTCAGCACCGCTGCCTTGCTTCGAAACTCCGGTCTATCCTTGATTTTCATGTCTCTCTCCAGTGGGGCGCCCATTTCAGGCGGTTGGGTTGGCAATCAGCAATGTGTCCTGGCGGGATAGTCGGGCGGCGATCAGCGGGGCCAGCATGTGCGGCACCGTCAGGATCGACAGCGTCATAAAACTGGCCGCCATGACCCGGTCCGGGAGCGCGGTTCTCAGTTCCAGCCCGAAGATCAGAGCGGCGACCGCTCCCGCCGCCAGACTTAGCGGCAGAACCACGCCCCACCACTGTCGAAGGCTGACCCACGACAGGGTCGTCAGGCTTTCGTGAAAATGGCGGGGCGAGTGGAACAGGCAGAAGTAGAGTGCGAACCCCAAGATGGGCGGCAAGACGATCATGGCTGTCAGTGCAGCCAGTCCGCCCAGGGCCTGGGTACGCCGGCCAGCGCGCCACAGGGACGCCACTGCGATCAGGCCCACTCCGATCGCGATGGGCAGGACCAGCATCAGGGCATCCGTCAGGATGGTTGCCTCGACCCGGTCGGTCAGGCCAATGAAGATCGTGTCCAACTCACCCCGGTGAAACAGGGTCGGGGCCGACAACAGGGCCAGGGCGAGACCGGCTCTCAACAGGACCGAGCCCGCCCCCTTCCAGTCTTCCGAGAAATGCACGACTGCGATCCCGATGAAGGCGGCCAGGGCCATGACGGGTTCGACCCGCCACAGGCCGTACATTGAGGCCGCCAGCGCCAGATAGATCGACACCAGCGCCAACATCCCCGTCCAGGGACCCGACGAGTGAGCGCGAATGAGTTCAAGATCCAGGGTGCCGTGAGGCAGTCCGAAGACCAGCAAGGCCAGACAGGCCAGGGTCGTTGCCGTCGGTCCGGACAGCGGCACGCCGAGCCACAATCCCACCAGCATCAGAACCAGTGCGCCGAGCATAAGCCGCGCCCCGGGCGGCGTCTTTGCTCCAGAGCCTGGGTGGCCCGATGACGAGGTCATGACTGTGCCTTCCGTTGTGACAGGCCCGGGCAGGCGCTCAGCCTGCCCGGGCCTGTCATGCTTGGGTCAATCAGACCGAAGCGGTTTCGTGAGTGGCTTCACCGTACTCGACCCGCGATTTGCGGACGGCGATGATGTAGATCATCACGCCGACGCCGGCCTTGGCGATGATGTCGGCGATCGTATATCCGATCTGGACATAGGTCTCGGCGGCGGCTCCACCGATGTTGGTGTAGGGGATCATGTAGACCATCGGATAGAAGCCCCAGGACGCGAACGTCACCAGTCGGGCCTTCTTGATCAATCCGCGCACGCTTTCAGGCTGACGCTCGATCGAGGCGCCCAGACCCTTGAACAGTTCCCAGACGATGTAGACGAAGGGAATGCTCGACAAGGTGCCCCAGATGGCCCGGGTCGTGTTGTCATCGGCGATCTCGCCGGGATAGCCCAGAATGATCATCAGGGCGGCGGCGAAGCCGAGCTTCAGAGACTTCGACATCGTCTCTTCCTGGCTGAGGCGCATGACCAGGATCAGCTCGATCAGCAGCAGCGGAACCGTCAGGAGCCAGTCGACGTAGCGATAGGCGTCGTTGAACGCCAGACCCGTCACGGTGATGACGCCGTTACGGACTTCGTAGGCGGACTCCCAGCTCTCGAAGATGCGGAAATAGTGATAGGCCGCAATGGCTGTCACCAATCCGGAAATCGTCAGGGCTGTCTTGTAGGCGGGTCCAACCTGGGACCGGCCGAACCACAGGAACAGCGTCGCCGCCGCCATGGTTGCGAATGTGAATGAAAAAGCATTGTAGACGAGCAGGTATTGCCCGATTTCGACAGTCGGCATTGAAGTCATCCTCTGCTATCGGCGTTTCTGGCTCCGGATCAGAAACTGCGCGAAGGCAGCGAACTCCGGATTTTGGCCGTGGCAGAGGGTTAAGCAGTTGGGCGATGTCGCACCATACGGCCTTTAGGCCGTATTCCGGTCCCAATCGGGCGGCTCTTTGCTAAAGGCCAGCCTCGACCGCCAGCCGAATGGCATCAGCGATATTGTGGGTGCCGATCTTTTCCAGGATCAGGGCGCGGTGCATCTTCACCGTCTTCTCGCTGAGGTTCAGGCTGAACGAGATCTGCTTGCTGCGGTAACCGGCGGCGATCTGCTGCAGGACCTCGCGCTGTCGAGGCGACAGGGTTCGCACCACCTCGACCGCATGGTGGTGACGACTGGACGAAGGTCCGACGGCGTCCTGATCCAGTTCGACCTGAGAGCCAATGAAGTATTCCAGCTCTCCATCCGGCAGGAAGACCGGTGCGACAAGGACGGCGTTGCGGAACGGTTGTCCATCGCGCTTGTAGTTCAGGATTTCGACCAGGGTCGGCTTCCGGTCCCGCGTGCCCTGACGGATGCGTTCTGTCAGCCACGGCTCTGTCGCCGGTCCGGCCAGGAAGCGGCAGTTCCGCCCCACGATTTCGTCGTCGCGATACCCCGTCAGGTCACAGAACGCCTGATTTACCGCGATAATCGGATTGTCAGGCAGGCGGGGATTGCTGATCACCGAGGCGATCGGACTGTTGACGATAGAAAACAACAGCGCGCTGCCGTCCTCGTCCAAATCATAGTCGATCACCGCGTCGCCGTCCCCATGGTCACAGCATAGGCCCGGGTAGAGCAAAAGCGAAGCTGAACCAGTCGTCGCAGGTTGGGCGGAATCAGAGAGCCGGTCAGCATTCGCTCGGGCGGTTCCGTGAGGAAGCGGTTCGAGCATTTCGCATGGTGGGGATCAGATATTCTGGCTTGTGCACCATGGACTACGGCCTATGTCACGGGGTGCGCGGTCTCGGTCGCGTCCTGTCGAACCGCATGATGCGCTCGAACCGCACCCTGTTTTCGATGGTGCATATTTCCAGCCGGAGACTCCCCCCCCCCATGTCCGACTACGACGCCCCAAACGGCCGCACCACCCAAGGCCGCGGCAAGGTTTATGCATCGATCATCGACACCATCGGCGACACACCTCTGGTCGGCCTGCCGCGCCTGTCCGCGGAGTATTCGCCAAAGGCCCGGGTGCTGGCCAAGCTGGAATTCTTCAACCCGATCTCGTCGGTGAAGGACCGGATCGGCGTAGCGATGATCGAGGCGCTTGAGGCGGAGGGCAAGATCTCAGCGGGCAGTGTCCTGATCGAGCCGACCTCGGGCAACACAGGCATCGCCCTGGCCTTCGTGGCCGCCGCCAAGGGCTATCGCCTGATCCTGGTCATGCCGGAGTCGATGTCGATCGAACGTCGCAAGATGCTGGCTCTGCTGGGGGCCGAACTGGTGCTGACCCCGGCGGAGCAGGGGATGAAGGGGGCCATCGCCATGGCCGCCGAACTGCTCGAACGCACGCCGGGCGCCGTTAGCCCGGCGCAGTTCGACAACCCCGCCAACCCCGCTATCCACAAGTCCACGACGGCGGAAGAGATCTGGAACGACACGGCGGGCGCAGTGGACATCGTCGTCGCCGGGGTCGGCACAGGCGGCACCATCACTGGCATTGGCCAGGCGCTGAAGGCCCGCAAACCCTCGATCCGCATGATCGCAGTGGAGCCGACCGCCTCGCCTGTCCTCAGCGGCGGCGAGCCCGGGCCGCACAAGATCCAGGGCATTGGCGCGGGCTTCATCCCCTCGATCGTCGATCGCTCGATCATCGACGGCGTCGAACAGGTCTCCAATGAGGACAGTTTCGAAATGGCGCGCAAGGTCGCCCGGGTCGAGGGGATCCCGGTTGGCATCTCGTCCGGCGCCGCCCTGACCGCCGCCTTCCGCCTGGCGACCCTCGACGAGAATGCCGGAAAGACTATCGTCGCCATCATCCCCAGTTTCGCCGAACGCTACCTGTCGACGGCACTGTTCGACGGATTATAGGCCGTCACCGGCGGTTAACCCGTCCACCGCTAGGCTGGCGGCATCATGACCGATCCGGCGCCCGTTCCAGACCAAGAGGCTCCGCAGCCGGCCTTCCGGGCGCGGCATGCGTTGCTGAAGCGCCTGGCCGATGTCGTCTCCCTGCCGGGCAGTCGGGTGAACGCCTTCGAACGCGCGGTGACCGGCGACCTGCTGGTCGAGATGCTGAGATTGGCGGCTCCGCGTGAACGCCAGCGGGTGGCGGCGCGACTGGCCCCGCTGGCCGAACTGCCGAACAGCCTGGCGCGGATGCTGCTCAGGGACGAACCGGCGATCGCGGGGCTTTTGCTGGAGCAGTGCGCGTCGCTGACCGACGCCGACCTGGTCGCCTGCGCCCGGGACACGGGGCCGGAGCACCGCTTCCTGATGGCAGGCCGCCGCGGCCTGACCGAGGTGGTGACCGAGACCCTGATCGGCTTCGGCGAGCAGGGTGTTCTCGAATGCCTGTTGCGCAACACCACCGCCCGCCTGTCGCAGAGCGGGGTGGAGGCGATCGTGGGACTGAGCCGCCAGATGCCCCTCTTGTGCGGCCACCTGCTGCGCCGGCCCGAGCTTCGTCCGTCCGGCGCCTATGTGATGTTCTGGTGGGCGCCGGCCGAGGACAGGAAGACCATCCTCCAGCGTTTCGCCGTCAGTCGTGAGGTCATGCAGGAGGTCGTCGAGGACGTCTTCGCCATGGCCGCCGAGGAGGGCTGGCAGGATCCGGTGTCCAGGAAGGCCCTGCAATTTATTGAGCGCCGCCAGCGGAACCGTGCGGCCATCGACAAGAGCCCCTACGACAGCCTGGAACACGCGGTCACTGTCGCGGGGAGGGAGGGGCTGAACCGCGAGGTCGCGGCGGAGATCGCCTATCTGGCGGGCATCAAGCCTTTGACCGGCGCCAAGATCATGGGCGACGTCGGTGGAGAGCCCCTCGCCATCCTGTGCAAGGCCACCGGCATGTCGCGGATCGATCTTCAGAACCTCTGGCGCTCGGTGCGTCGCCCAGAGACCACGCCGGACGGCCGGGTCCATCCCGACTGGGACCGCGTGCAGGTCACCTTTGAGATGTTGGCTGTCGATCGGGCCCAGACGGTGCTGCGTTACTGGAACTGGTCTCTGTCCTCGGCCCTGTCACCGGACCTGCTGAGAGCCATCCGCGAGGGTGATGAACTGGCGCTGGATGACTATTCAACGCCGGAACGCGCGGCCATGATGGCGCTGGCGGAAAACTTCGGTCGTTAAGCGGGTTCGGATCGAAGTGAGACTATAGTTCGCCAGACTGTCCGGAACATTATGACGCCCGATGTCTGGAGGCGCATTGCTTTCATCGCCGAACATCCGTATTTCCCAAAGCCACAATCGCCACTGTCCGGCAAGATTAGGCAAGGAAACGCTCGTGGACGCTGCAAGACTGGACGAACGGTCCGAACTGCTCGAAATGACTGCTGACATCGTGTCGGCCTATGTCGGCAACAACAGCGTGTCGGCGAACGATCTGCCGTCGCTGATCTCCAACATCCACGCTGCCCTGTCTCAGGTTTCGACCGGCGTCGTCGAGGTCGAGCCCGAGGTCAAGGAACCGGCGGTGCCAATCCGCAAGTCGATCAGCCCTGATTTCCTGATCTGCCTGGAAGACGGCCGCAAGTTCAAGTCGCTGAAGCGACACCTGCGCACGAAATACGACATGAGCCCGGAAGAATATCGCGCCAAATGGGGCCTGGCCAAGGACTACCCGATGGTCGCCCCGAACTACGCCAAGGCTCGTTCGGACCTGGCCAAGCAGATGGGCCTCGGCCAGGGTGGCCGTAAACCCGCCCGCGCCGCTCCCCGCGCCGCCAAGAAGTAGTCTTAAAAAGTTCGAAGATCAGGACGCCCGCTCCCGCAAGGAGGCGGGCGTTTCCGTTTCAGGCCGCAGCAGCTGTGCCTCGGCGCATTCGCCAGAAGCGGAGGGTACGGAGAGCGGCGTCGCGCTGCAGTTCGGCATAGAGTTTGGCGTAACTGTGGGCCTTGCCCATCGCATTGTCCTCACCGCCCATGATGACCACGGCGAAGGTCAGGAACAGGGAGCGATCGAGGTCGGCGGCCTTGCAGATGACCGCCAGGGCGTCGAGTTCCTTCTTCTCCACGATCTGGCTGGCGGTGTGGAAGTCCACATCGGCAAGCTGGGCCAGGGCGATCAGGAAGGAAGTCCGGCTGCCGGAACGCAGGAAGCGGGCCAGCATGGTCGGGTTCAACTGGTTGGCCGCCTTCAGCTCTTCCACATAGGCGAGGCATTCAGAGTAGTCGGCGGGAAGGGCGCCGTCCCCGGTGGCCACGCGGGCGCGTCCGGCGGCGAGCGCGCTTTCCAGCAGGACCGGATCCATTGCGGCGTTCTGTTCGAGGATCTGCTGACGCAGCCGGCCCTCGACGACGAAATACATGTCGTTCAGGAGGTCAGCGGGCAGGCCCTTGCGCTGGACAGCCGCTTCATGAAGGTCAGGATTGACCTTGGCGCGCTCGACAGCGGTCTCGGTCGCAGCGCGCGACAAGCGGGCCCCGTCGTTGCGCAGAAGCGTGCCCAGGGTCTCGTCGTCGCCGCGTTCCACGATCACGTCGGACACGGCCTCGGACACGGTGGCGCGTTCCGACACGGCGCGCAGATGGGCCTGGCCCCTCGAGCGGACGACACCCAGCAGATCGTCGTCGGTGAGGACGGTGGAGGCGCGCAGGACGGCTTCGGCCACCGCGACCTCGTCGTTCGCCAGCCGCCGGATCAGGCCGCGCGGTGCGTCGGGCGACAGGGCGAATCGGGCCGAGAGCTCGGCGCGGACGGCGGTATCCATCTCGGCGGTCAGGTCCGTCAGGACCGAGTCGTAAAGGGCGTCCTCGCCTGCGCTGCGCTTTCCGGCGCCGAAGAAATGCTCGGTCAGCTCACGCAGCAGGGCGCGCCGTTTCTCGCTGGAGGTTTCCTGGGCCAGGACGATCAGATCGGGCAGGCGCGATCCGGTCTCGACCGGGGCGAAGGCGGCGTCGGTCATGGCAGGCTCGGATCGGCATTGGGAACCGCTCGGCGGCGGCCTTGGGGGTCCCGCATCAGGGGCTCGTTCTCGGGCGGTTCGGCGAGGTCCAGGGTGACGCTGTCGAAATAGACGGGTTCGGGCAGGACCGTGGGATCGGGGCGATGGCCCGCGTCGCGGTGCACCGAATAGTATCGGGCGCCCGACTGGCCGGACTGGACCGAGGATTGGCCGGAGGGCGCGGCCTGGGTCGGCGCAGGAAGCGAGGCCTGTTCCTGACCCTGGGGCTGGCCCTGTTGCATCTGGAAGATGCGAGCATCGCGGCGCGGGGCCATGGGGTCGCTGGTGTCGGCGACGGGTGACGGCGCCTCTTGCGGCATCGGGGCCTGCGTTGCCGAGCCTTGGCGCGGGAGGTTGAAGACCGGGGCGTCGCGGCGGGGCGCCATGAGATCGTCGGCGACGCGTTCGACCGGAGCGCGCGCGGCGTGCTCGACGGGGGCGGGCGGGGGTGGCGAATAGATCGGGGCGGAGGCTATCTCGGTCGTGGCGTAGCTGATCGGGTCAGGTGAGCCCGGGGCGAAGGCGGGCGCGACGCGGGGGGCCAGCCAGGCGCTGGCGGGGGTCAGGCCGCGCGGCGCCGGCAGCGGCGCCGACGTTGGCTGCATCATGGGCCGGTAAGGGGCCTGTGACGGCGCGACGCGGCGTGGGATCATGGCGTTGCGGGCGCGAATCTGCTCGGCAACGACATTGGCGGGAGTCGTATTGGCCGGGCGGTTGGCCCAGGTCAGGTAGCGGCCCGGCGCGGGAGCGGGGTCGGTATTGGACTGGGCCTCGGTGCCCGAGGCGGCGAGGCACGCGCCCGCCGTCGCCAGGAGCAGCGTCAGAATTCGGGCGGTGCGGTGCTGCAAAGGCGGGGCTCCCGTTCGAGGCGAACGTCGCGGAAACCCTAGGCAGCCCGGGCTTAACCCCGCGCTAACATGCGTAAAGACTTCAGGCCCGGTCGCGTAGCAGGCGGCGCTCGATCAGCCGGGTCGCGCCGTTGAGCGAGAGGCCGAGAAGAGCGAGGCAGACGAGGGCGGCGAGAAGTTCGGCCGTGCGCAGACGGTTCCCGGCCTCGAGCAGACGCCAGGCGAGACCCTGTGCCGCGCCGGAGCCGGAGACGAACTCGGCCACCACGGCGCCGACCACCGCCTGACCCGCCGCGACGCGCAGGCCCTCCAGGGCGAAGGGCAGGGCGGAGGGGAGACGCAGTCGCCACAGGCGCTGGAGCGGGGAGGCGGCATGGAGGTCGAACAGCCGCTCCAGATCCGGGTCGGCGGACTTCAACCCGGTCAGGACGCCGGAGAAGATAGGGAAGAAGGCAATGGCGGCGGCGAGCGCCGTGACAGCCCGGTCGGCATGGTCGAGCCCGAACCAGATCAGCACCAGAGGCGCGATGGCGACGACCGGCGTGACCTGGAGCGTAACCGCCAGCGGAGCCACGGCGCGTTCTGCCGGGCGGCTGAGGGAGACGCTGATCGCCAGACCACCGCCGATCAGGGCCGCCACGATCAGGGCCTTCAGCGCCATCCAGAAGGTTTGCAAGGCCGAGCCGGCAAGGATCGCGCCGTTTTCGACCAGGGCGCGGGCGACGTCGCTGGGTGGCGGCAGGAAATAGACCGGCACATGCAGCAGGCGGCACGATGCCTCCCAGATCGCCAGCAGGACGGAGGTCAGGAGGAGGGCGGGCAGGGCGTCTATGAGGTGGCGTTTCACGACGCCAGTTCCATCGAGCGCGCCAGTGCCTCGGCGACCGCCTCGACCGCCGCGCGATGAGCGGGGTCGCTTCGCCAGCCTTCGGGGCGGGGCAGCGCGCCGGGCATGGCGATATCGGCGACGGCTCGGCCGTCGGCCCGGGACAGGACGACCACGCGTCCGGCCAGGTAGGCGGCCTCCTCCACGTCGTGGGTGACGAAGACCATGGCCATGGGGCGGGCGGCCCAGAGGCGGTGCAGGTCCTCGATCAGGCCTCGCCGGGTGATGGAGTCGAGCGCGGCGAAAGGTTCGTCGAGCAGCAGAAGGTCGGGTTCGACCGACAGGGCGCGAGCGAGCGAGACCCGCATGGCCATACCGCCGGACAGCTGGCGCGGACGGGCTGTGGTGCGGTCGCCGAGGCCGGTGGCGGCGAGACTGTCGTCCGCTCGGCGGCGGGCCTCGACGGCAGGCACGCCGGACAGCTCCAGCGGCAGGGCGACGTTGGCGCGCGCGTCGGCCCAGGGCATAAGGGTCGGGTTCTGGAAGACGAAACCTGTGCGGAGGGGTTCGGCGGGGCGAACGACCGTCCCGGCGGCGGGGTGTTCGAGTCCGGCGAGCAGGCGGAGCGCGGTCGACTTGCCGGCGCCGGACGCACCGACGATAGCGACGATCTCGCGCGGACCGACAGTCAGGTCCAGCGGACCAAGCGAGGCGCGGCCGGGATAGTCCACCCTGACGTTTGAAAGGCCGGCGACCGCCGCCCCGTCCCCGTCAGCCACGGCCAGGGAGGAATTCGTCGGTGAAGGCGTCGCGCCAGCGCAGGTCGGCGGGATAGACATTCGTCTGTGAGGTCACGTCGAAGAAGGCCCGCCATCGGTCGGCGGTCATGGCCCCGAGGCCATAGAGGGCCGCATCGCCCGAATCGACGATGCCGTTCTCGCTGAGCTTGGTGCGGGCCTGGTCCAGGATGTCCTGGGTCATCTCGGGGTTGGCCTTCCTGATCAGGGCGTTCGCGGCGGCCGGGTCGCCCCGGATGTAGTCGCGCCAACCCTCGGCCGAGGCGGCGATGAAGCTGCGCAAGGCGGCCGCATTGTCGCGGGCGAACCCGTCCGGCGACATCACCATTGTGGCGTAGGAGGGGTAGCCCTCATCGGCGAGGAGGAAGACGCGCGGTTCGAAGCCCGCCTCCTTCTCGATCGTGTAGGGCTCGCTCGTCAGATAGCCCTGCTGCACGGCCCGTTCGTCGGCGAGGAAGGGGGCGGGATTGAAGTTGTATTTGCGGACCTGGTCGTCAGTGAAGCCGTATTTGGCCTTCAGCCAGATCCAGAAGGCGGTGATCGAGGCGTCGGCCAGGAGGAAGGGGCGGCCGACCAGGTCGGCGATGCCGGTCAGGTCAGGGTCGGGGTGGGCGATCAGGACCTGGGGGTCCTTCTGGAAGAAGGCGGCGACCGCCTTCACCGGCGCGCCTTCCGCCACGAGATTCAGGGGAATGAAGCTGTTGGAGCCCATGCCCAGTTCGACGGCGCCGGAGGCCAGCAACTGGGGCACATTCACGCCGGGGCCGCCCTGGATGATCTGGACGTTCAGGCCGCGCCGTTCGTAGGCGCCCGAGGCGAGGGCCTGATAGAAGCCGCCGTGCTCGGCCTGGGCGCGCCAGTCGGTGGCGAAGCGGATACGGACGCGGCCCTCATCGTCGACAGGCGCCTCGGAGCTGCCGCAGGACGCCAGGCCTGTGACCGTGACGGCGACGCCGCCGGCAAGGACGAGGCGGCGGCTGACGACGGAATGAGTCGCGCGACGTTGCATCGCCGCAAACTAGGGCCGGAGGGGTTGCAAGGGAAGCGTGACCTATTGACGGCTTACGCGGCAGACCGGACGGCCAAGCCCAAAAAAACACCGTCCGAAGCTTCCGAAGCTTCCGAAGCGGTCGGGGGCAACTCTGAAAACTGGAGTCTGGATCGTCCGTAGAGTCGGGTTTGAAGCTTTAATGTCAAAGACCAGGAGCTGACATTTGGCACACGCCTGCGTCAGGCCCGGTCGTAGACTTCCCGCGAATGCCGCCAGGACCCAGAATTGAGCGAGGGGACGCAAGTCCGGACGAACCGGTGCTTACGTCCCCCCACCAAGTCCGGGTTGGGACTTGGCCATTGAGGTTATGGACCCTGGCGTCAGCGCCGGCGGGCGAACCCGGCGACGGTCGGCTGTATCCTGGCGACTCCTGTCCGGTGGCGTCTCGTCCGGGCTTTTGGCCCTCGCGTCGTCCATCGATCCCGGTCTGGTTCTCCGTCCCCCCGCACCGAAGCGCTAAAGGCTGGGAGCCTGGACCCTGCCCGGGCTTTCCGCGTCCACCGAAGTGGCTTGGAACCCTTGGTCAGAGAGCCGGACCGATTCGCTTGAAACCCCGGTCTCCCTAGGTTTCCGCGCCGCCGTGTCCCTCGGCCTGATCAAGCTCGCTCCAAACGCGGGATCCAGCAAGGGGTCGATTCGCGCGGTCTGTGCAGGATCGCCCCGGGGCCGGTGCATAACCGCGTTAACCTCTGTGGACGGACGAGATTTCTGTTGGCAGATCAGCGTTCTGGATTGTCCACAGAATCCGTTTGCCCAGGGCAGGACCGTCATCAGATATGAGCGAGAGCCTGAGTCACGCTTTCGACAGAAGCGCGAAGCGCTTCCGCCTCAAACGATCAGGTCTATCCTGCCAGCGCTTCCCGCTTGGCTTCCAGTTCCAGCCATTCCTCTTCGGCGGCGTGAAGCTTCTGCTGGGTAGCCTCCAGGGCCTTCATGGTGGAGGCGAAGCCGGACGGGTCGCGGGAATAGAAGTTGACGTCATCGAGGCGCTTCTGGTGGCCGGCGATGTCCACAGGCAGGGCGTGGATCAGGGCGTCCAGCTCCTTGAGCCGGTGCTGGTCCTTGAAGGACAGCTTGCCCTTGGCGGCGGGAGGCGGCGGGGGCGCAGCGACGACCGGCGCGGGTTTCGACCCGGCCTGAGCGGCGGTCCGGGGTTTCAGGAAGCCGGGGTTCTGGCGGATGAAGTCGGTCCAGCCGCCCGGGGTTTCGACGATGTCGCCCCGGCCATTCATGCCGATGGTCGAGGTGGCGAGGCGATCGACGAAATCGCGGTCGTGGCTGACCAGGATCAGGGTGCCGTCGTACTGCTCCAGCAGCTCTTCCAGCTTGTCGAGCGTGTCCATGTCGAGGTCGTTGGTCGGTTCATCAAGGACCAGCATGTTGGCGGGTTTGGCCAGGGCGATGGCCAGCAGCAGTCGGTTCCGCTCGCCGCCCGACAGGGTCGAGATCGGCTGGCGCAACTGGGCGTCGGTGAAGAGGAAGTCCTTGGCGTAGGCGGCGACGTGCTTCGAGAAGCCGCGAACGATGATCGAGTCGCCGCCGCCCGGCGTCAGGGCGTCCCACAGGGTCATGTCGGACTTCAGGCCGTCGCGCGACTGGTCGAGATAGACGGTCTCCAGGCTGGCGCCGAGTTTGACCGTGCCCTCTGTGGGCTCCAGCTCGCCGAGCATGATCTTGACCAGGGTGGTCTTGCCGGCACCGTTGGGGCCGACGATGGCGAGGCGATCGCCGCGGATGATGCGGCTGGTGAAGGGCTTGATGACGACGCGGTCGCCGAAGGATTTGGTGACGCCCTTCAGGTCGGCGACCAGCTTGCCCGACGTGGAGCCGGAATCGACGCCGAGCAGCATCTCGCGCGGCCGATCCTTCGCCTGTTCCGCCCGTTCAGCGCGCAGGGCGTCGAGTGAGCGGGCACGGCCTTCGTTGCGGCTCCGGCGGGCGGTGATCGAACTGTAGAATGTTACAGTCTCGCGCTCGATGGTCTTGGTCAGCTTCTGGAAGGCGATGGCCTCTTCTTCCATGGTCTTGGCGGCCCATTCGTCAAAGGCATCAAACCCCTTGTTCAAGGTTCGGACCCGGCGGCCTTCCAGCCAGTGGCAGGACTGCGTGACCCGGTTCAGGAAGGCGCGATCGTGGGAGACGATCAGGGCGGCGCATTTGGCGTTGATGATCTCCGTCTCGAGGAGCTCGATCGCCAGGATGTCCATGTGGTTGGTGGGCTCGTCGAGCAGCAGCAGGTCGGGCTCTTCGGCGAAGGCCTTGGCGAGGGCGGCGCGGCGGATCTCGCCGCCGGACAGGCCCCTGGTGGACTTGTGCGGGTCCATGCCGAAGGTCTCGAGCCAGGCCTCCGCCGTCCAGTGCTCGGCGCCGTTCGAGGTGGCGTAGTCCAGCAGGGTGTCGCCGGCGATCAGCGGCTCCTGCGGCACATAGGCGAACTTGACCGAGCCCTGGATCGAGCGGGTTCCGCTGTCGGGCTCGATCAGACCCATGACGACCTTCATCAGGGTGGACTTGCCGGCGCCGTTGCGGCCGACGAGGCAGGAGCGGGTGCGCGGCTCGATAGCCAGGTCGACACCGTCGAACAGGGGACGCGGGCCATCCTGAAGACGGACGTCTTTCAGTGCGACGAGAGGAGGTCTCGGAGACGAGCGGGGGGCCATGGATGCTTTCGGACGCGGAGAGGCGTATGGGGAGCGCGTGGATGTAGAGCGTACGACCCCCGAACCCAAGCCCTTCTGGCAGAGGAAGCGCCTGGATCAGATGACCCGCGAGGAGTGGGAGAGCCTGTGCGACGGGTGCGGACTATGCTGCCTGATCCGTTTCGAGGATGAGGATACGGGCGAGGTCTTCCCGACACGGGTCCACTGCAAGCTGTTCGACAGCCAGCTGTGCAGCTGCACCGACTATGCGAACCGCAAGGAGCATGTGCCGGACTGCATCAAGCTGACGCCGTGGAATATCCAGGCGCTGGCGTGGATGCCGATGTCATGCGGATACCGGCGAATCCATGAGGGCCGCGGTCTGGCGGACTGGCATCCTCTGGTGTCGGGCGATCCGGAGACCGTGCATACGGCCGGCGTGTCGATCCGGGGGCAGACGATCTCCGAGGAGGAACTGGCCGAGCCCGAGGACGCCATCGACCACGATGCGTCGGACTGGATCGAGGAGCGGGGCGTGGCGCCGGCCAACCCCCGAGGTCGCTAACCAAAACTTTGGACCTCAACGGCAATCTCCGCGGCAGGACGGAGATCCGCACATGACCGCCTCGAGCGCGTTGGTGAAAGAGACGACTCAGGGAGGAGATCAGGCGGCGTTCGACCGATTGGTGACGCTCGCCTGCTCGATCTTCGACGCGCCGATCATCATGCTGTCCGTGCTGGACGGCGACCGGACGTTCTTCCGATGCAATGTGCCGATCTCAATGGCGTCGATGCCGCGCGAGCAGAGCGTGTCGCACGTCGTCACGACCATGGGCCAGGACGGCTTGCTTGTGGTCGAGGACGCCACGGCGCTGGCTCCTTTCAACACCCATCCGATGGTGACCGGGCCGGACGGGATCCGGTTTTATGCGGGCGCAGCGATATCCACGGCGGACGGCAGGATGGTCGGCGCCTTTTCGGTACTGGACACGAAGCCGCGTCCGCGTCCCAGCGGCCGGATGCTGGACACGCTCAAACTGATGGCGTGGATGGCCGGCGACATCCTCGACCAGACCGCCGCGACCCGGTTGATCGATGAACAACTGGGCGTGCTGCGAATGGCCGAGCAGATGTCGGGCGTCGGCAACTGGCGCCTGGATCTGGCGACCCGAACTGTGTCGTGGTCCGAGGAAGTCTACCGGATCCACGGCGCGTCGCCTGAAACCTTCGATCCGAGCTATCAAGACGCGGTGAGTTTCTATCATCCCGAGGATCGCGAGGTCGTCAGGGCGTCCGTGACGCGATGCATCGACACCGGCGAGGACTATGAGTTCAAGCTGAGAATTGTCCGGGCCGATGGCGATGAGCGGATCGTCATTTCGCGTGGCATGGTCGAGCGGGACGCTGATGGCCGGTCGGTCGCGGTCTATGGCGTGTTCCAGGACGTCACCGAGGTCGAAACGGCGCATGCCCGGATCGTCGTGAGCGAGGCCCGCTACCGAATGTTGGCCGACGGGGCCACGGACATCATCATCTCCTATGGGGTGGACGGGATCGTCACCTATGTCTCGCCCTCTGTTGAGGCCTCCAGCGGGAAGACGCCGGCCGAGGTGATCGGTCGTCCGGTCACCGACATGATCCTGCCCGAAGACGTGCCAGCGCTCACAGAGAGTTTCCGCGCCCTGGTGAGGCTGCCGGTCGGGCAGTCGTCGCGAGGCGTGCGCTATCGTGGGGTACACAGAAATGGGTCGGTGCGCTGGTTCGAGGCCCGGACCAGTGTGATCCGGGACGCCGAAGGCCTGGTGATCGGCTTCCATGACGTGGTCCGGGATATCACCGAGACAAAGCGGCTGGAGGAAGAACTGATCGCTGCGCGCGACGTGGCCGAGGCGGCGGTGCGGGTGAAGTCCGAATTCCTGGCCAATATATCTCACGAGCTGAGGACGCCGCTTACCAGCGTCATCGGCTTCTCGGGCCTCCTGAAGGAGAGTGCGGAGTTACCGGAGACGGAACGGCGCTATGCCGAGCGAATCGCGACGGCCGGTGAGGCGCTGCTAAGCGTCATCAACGACATTCTGGACTACTCCAAGCTGGAAGCCGAGGCCGTCGGCCTGGACGCGACTGCGTTCGATCCGGCGACAACGGCACGGGGCGCGGCGGCGATCGTGGAGACCCAATGCCGGGCCAAGGGCGTGGGTCTGATCGTCGAGATCGCCGATGATCTGCCCGTCGCGATCATCGGGGACGAAGGCCGGTTGCGGCAGGTGACCCTGAACTTCCTGTCCAATGCCGTGAAGTTCACGGTTTCGGGTGAAATCCGGTTGGATGTGCGCCGCTGTGGCGGGCAGTTGAGGGTCGCGGTGAGCGACAGCGGTATCGGCATTGCGTCTGAGAAGATCGCCGCCCTGTTCGAACGATTCACCCAGGCCGATGCGTCGACGACGCGGGTCTATGGGGGGACAGGATTGGGGCTGGCGATCTCGCGCAGGTTGATCGAGTTAATGGGTGGGGTGATCGGGGTCGACAGTCGGCCGGGCGAGGGCTCGACCTTCTGGTTCGAGATCCCGCTGGTTGAGGCCGAGCGCCCGGCGGACGCGGCAGTCAGCGAGGTGATCGTGCTGGAGCCCGGAACGCGGATCCTGCTGGCTGACGATGCACCGGCCAACCGCGAGTTGATGCGGATCATCCTGTCGGGGTGGGGTGTCGAACTGGACGCGGTGTGCGACGGCGCCGAGGCGGTCGCGGCGGCATCCAGGAAAGACTACGATCTGATCCTGATGGATGTGCACATGCCTGTGATGGACGGGATGGACGCGGCGCGGGCGATCCGCGCGCTGAACGGAGCGAGGGCCAGCGTACCGATCCTTGCCCTGACCGCCAACGTGCAGCCCGAGCAGATCGAGGCCTGTGCGCGGGCCGGGATGGACGGCCATGTCGGAAAACCGATCCACATGGGCGACCTGATCGGGGCCATCGCCGGCGCTTTGACCCTTTGTCGACAAGAGCGACGCCGGAGTGGCGTGATTGTCGAAGGTTCGGCGATAGCCATCAACGGATCGGCCGAATCCGCCCGCGATTTCAACGGCCGGAACTTTTAAGAGCCGTTTTACGCGCCTTGTGACGCTGGTCCCCTATAGTTTGGGCATGGCCGGAAATGGGGACGAAACGGGGTGAGACCCCGGCCCCCCGACGCACTGGCTTCGGCCGCTGATAGAGCCGTCGGGGGAAGCCCCGGGCTCTGACGGACGCTTGACCGCCGCACACCACAATTCACGCCGGGGCCCCCGGCCACGGGAGAAGCCATGCCGAAATTTCCATGGCGGGTCGGCCGAGCCGCGCCCGAAATCAAGGACAGTCGCGTCGGCCCTCTGATCGCGGTGACCGGCGCAGGGCGGCCGCGGTGGACGCCGCGCGACTATGCCAGCCTGGCGGCGGAAGGGTTCGGCAAGAACGCCGTAGCCTACCGCTGCGTCCGGATGATCGCGGAGGCGGCGGCCTCGGCGCCGCTGGTCGTGTTCGTCGACGGCGTGCGCAACGACGCGCATCCGGTGGCGCGGCTGATGGCCAAGCCCAACCCGGAACAGTCGGGGCCGGAATGGCTGGAGGGCGTCTATGGCGCCCTCCAGACGGCGGGCAACGCTTACGTCGAGGCTGTGGGCGACGAGACGCCCGGCGAACTGTGGAGCCTGAGGCCGGACCGGGTGCGGATCGTGCCGGGGCGGGCGGGGTGGCCCGATGCCTATGAATATGCGGTCGGCGGACGATCGGTGAGGATCGGGCGGGAGGCGGACGGCTGGATGCCGGTGATGCAGTTGAAGCTATTTCATCCGACGGACGATCACTACGGATTCTCGCCGCTGAAGCGGCGGCGTTCGCGATCGACGCGCACAACAGTTCAGGCGCCTGGAACAAGGCGCTGCTGGACAATGCAGCACGGCCGAGCGGGGCGCTGGTCTTCTCGTCGAAAGACGGAGAGCGGCTGACTGAAATGCAGTTCCAGGCGCTCAAAGCGGAGCTGGGCGAGGCGCATGCGGGGGCCGCGAACGCAGGGCGGCCGCTGGTGCTGGAGGGCGGGCTGGACTGGAAGCCAATGTCGATGAGCCCGGCGGACATGGATTTCATCGCTGGCAAGCACGCGGCGGCGCGGGAGATCGCCCTGGCCTTCGGGGTGCCGCCGCAGCTGCTCGGCATTCCCGGCGACGCCACCTACGCCAACTATCGCGAGGCCAATGCCGCGTTCTGGAGAGGGACGGTGATCCCGCTGGCGCGGAAGACGGCGGGTGCGCTGACCGGTTGGTTGAGCGGGCGGTTTGAAGGGATCCGGGTCGAGACGGACCTGGATGCCGTGCCGGCCTTGCAGCCCGAACGGGACGCGCTGTGGGCCCGGCTGTCGGCGGCGAGCTTCCTTACGGACGAAGAGCGCCGCCGGATGGCAGGGGTGGGCGCGTGATGGATGATTTGAAGAAGACGGCGGCGGCGCTGGGCGTCGCGCTGGCGATCCAGACTGTCGGCGGTCTGGTCTGGGCCGGTGGGGCGGCCGCGCGGATCGCGACCCTGGAGGTGCGGGTCGGGGAGCAACGGCTGGTCGCCGAACGGCTGGCCCGGCTGGAGGAACAAGGCGTCGGCACGCGGGCTGCTGTCGCGCGCATCGAGACGCGGCTGGAGGAGATGCGGTGAGTGTACTGGTCCAGGCGGGATTGGCGATCCAGGGCTACGCGTCCCTGTGGGGCGTGGCGGATCCGACCGGGGATGTGGTGGCGAAGGGCGCCTTCGCCGACAGCCTGACGCGGACCGGGGCAAGCGGGGTGCGGATGCTGCACCAGCACGAGAGCCGGGCCGTGATCGGGGTCTGGGACGAGATCGTCGAGGACGATCGGGGCCTGTTTGTTCGGGGCCGGATCGCCGACTGGTCGGCGGAGGCGCGCTATGCCCAGGCCTTGAGCCGGGCGGGAGCGCTGGACGGGCTGTCGATCGGGTTCCGGGCGGCGAAGGCTCGCAGGCACAGGCGGTTGAGAGTGCTGTCGGGGGTGGAGCTTTGGGAGGTGTCGTTGGTGACGTTCCCGATGCTGCCGGGCGCGCGGTTTCAGGTGGCTAGCGTCGGCCCATACAATCGATCCAGGTCAGGGCGCGGGTGACGCCGCCGAGCGCGAACCACGCGGTCGTGGGGCCGGCCTCCGCCAGGTAGGTCCAGCGCATCGAGGTCGAGCGACGGGCGCCAGAGACGATGTCGGCCACGGTCGCGGCGTCGGTGATCTCAAACAGATTCATGTTGTTAGCCTGGAGCGGGGCCTTGCCGGCGAGATTGATCGGACGGCGACCGAAGGCTACGGACATCGGCTGGCCGTCGCCGACGTTCGCCATGGAGGTCCGCAGCATGGCCGACCAGGGCGTCGCCTCAACCACGCGCGGCCGTGAAGGCGAGGGCGACGGCCTCGGCCGCCTCCACCGGGTCGATCGCTGCCCGGTCCAGATCGCCGGCCAGCCCGCCTTCGCCGCCGCCCCGCAACAGGGCCGCGAGCACCGCCATCAGATCCCGCGCCGACAAGGCCCTCATCCGTTCCGCCAATCCGGCGATGCCCGACACGTCCAGCGCTGTCTCGATCTCGGCCAGCGCCCCCAATGTCAGGCACAGCCGCCGCTCAGCCCCCGCCAGCACCGCGACCGCCTCGCCACGCACCTTGTTCACCCCGATCATGCGGCCGAGAACCCGACCGCCCCGGCGCTGGCCAGGCTGATCGCGAACGTCGCCTCGCCTTCGTGGTCGCCCGCGTATTCCAGCGCCGAAACAAGGAACGGCCCCTCAAGCGTCCCGAAATCCGGCACCACCAGCCGCCATGCCTTCAGCCTCTGGTCAAAGAAGGCCTCGCGGATCAGGGCGTCGGACGCCGCGTCGCGGAAGATCCCCTGGCCCGACACCGCCGCGGACTTGACCCCGGCGCCGCCCAGCAGCTCTCGCCAGCGGCCGGCGCTGTCCGCGTCTGTCGCATCCACAGTCCTTGCGTTCAGCGAGATTGTCCGCGCCCTCAGTCCCGCCACTGTCGAGAATATGTGACCGACCGGCCGATGCGCACACGCGACGCGCTTGAGCCACTGTTGCACGCGTTCGACATGCAAGCCTGTGAGCGGGGCGGACGGGTGTCGCTGATTGGGGTCGAAGGAGCCGGCGGAACACTGGCGCCGGCTGATCTGGGATTGACGGACGGACGCGCGGGACCGGTGCGGATACGATCACTGAAGGCCCTGCCGGCCATGGCGCGAATCCGTTTCATCGACGAGGGCGCGGACTATCAGACCGGCGCGACGGTGGTGCGGGGCGAGGGTGACGGAGGCAGTGTGGATGCCGACTTGCCGGCCGTCTGTGGCGTGGGGCTGGCGAAGGCCTTGGCCCGACGGCTGCTCAAGGGCGAGGGCGAAGATCGGTTGACGGTCGCCCTGGGGCCGCTGGAGGCGCTGCGGCTTGAGGCCGGAGACACGGTTGCGGTCGAGCGTGAGACGGGTATTTGGCGGGCCGAGCGGGTGACGCTGGACGAGACGCCGACGGCGATTTTGGCGAGACGCGATGGTGAGGGCGTCGGTACCGAGCCGGTTGTGTGGCGGCGAGGGTCGGGTATCGCGCCGGCGGGAGCCCCGTTCGTTCGGATCCTTGACTTGCCGCCCCTGCCGGGCGCGGAGCCGGACGATCGGCTGATTGCGGCAGTGGCTTGCGAACCATGGCGGCCGATGACGGTGCATGTCGGGGAGAATGCGGAGACCCTGACCGCCAGAGGAACGGTCGGGGCGCCTGCGACAGTGGGGCGGCTGACACAGACGCTGACGCCCGGCGTGCTGCATCGCTGGGACGAAGCGAACGCCGTGGTGGTGCGGCTGGAGGGTGCGGCCCCGGCCAGTCTGTCGGAGAGCGCGGTGCTGGGCGGGGCGAATCTGGCTGCCGTGGAGACGGCGGCGGGGTGGGAGATCGTGCATTATCGGCAGGCGGCCCTGTTGGGCGCCGGTATCTGGCGACTGAGCGGATTGCTGCGAGGGCAGCAAGGGACGGAAGGAGAGATGGCGGCGGCGTCGCCCGAAGGCGCGATCGTGGTGCTGCTGGACCCCCGAGCGGGACGGTTCGAGACGGCGACGGGGGAACGCGGTCTTGCGCGGCTCGCGCGGGTTGGGCCGAACGGGCGGGCCCCGGGCGGGCTCGGGTTCGTCGATGCTATCTGCACGCCGATGCGACTGCACGCGAGGCCGTGGAGTCCAGTCCTGAGGGTCGTGGAGGAGGGCGGCGGACGGCGACTGTCATGGGCTCCAAGGGTCCGGATCGGTGACGTATGGGACCAGGAGCCAGCCGAAGTCGATCCGCGCCGGTTCCGGGTGCGCATCCTTGACGGCGGCATGCCGCGGGGGACGTTCGAGGTGGAGGAGACGTCGTTCCTCTATGCTGTGGAGGACATGGCCGAAGATTTCCCCGGCGGCGGCGGGCCGGATGCTGTCGTGGCGGTGGCGCAATACGGGCCCGGTTTCGGGTGGGGCGTCGAGGCGCAGGCGCCGCTGATCGTCTGAAAAGCATTGCGCCGCACACCGCATGCCTTAACTGACGAGACGAAGGTCGGTCGCGACGCGCGAGCCGGATTCGACGAAGCGTGACGGAGCGGCGAACGGCGTGGCGGGTGATCCCTACAAGGAACTGGGTGTGTCCAGGGGGGCGAGCGCCGCCGACATCAAAGCCGCGTTCCGCAAACTGGCCAAGGAATTGCACCCGGACAAGAATCGTGGTGACAAGGCGACCGAGGAACGGTTCAAGCGCGTCTCCGCCGCGTTCGACATTCTGAGCGATCCCGACACGAAATCGAAATACGACACCGGCCAGATCGACGCCGACGGCCAGCCCCAGTATCGAGGCTACAGCGGCGGACAGCCGGGTGGCGGCGCGGGTATGGGGACCGGCGGTTTCGGCGGCTTCGGCGCGGGCGGAGGGCCAGGCGGTCGCGCGGCGTTCGAGGATCTGGATCTGGACGACATCTTCGGCCGGTTCGGCGGAGGCGGTCGGGGGCGGGCTGCCGGCTTCGGTCGTGGGCAGGACGTTCGGGCGACGCTGGAGATCAGCCTGGAGGACTCCATCGGCGGGGCGACGCGGCGGATCCAATTCTCGGACGGCCGGACGCTGGACGTCACCATTCCCAAGGGGGCGACCAACGGGCAGACGATCCGGCTGCGCGGCCAGGGAACGCCTGGCAGGACCGAGCCGGGCGACGCCCTGATCGAGCTACGGATCGCGCCGCATCCGGTATTCAAGGTCGAGGGTGCGGATCTGACCATGGACCTGGCGATCTCGGTCCCCGATGCGATCCTGGGCGGCAAGGTCGAGTGCCAGACGCCGGACGGGGCCGTCTCGGTGACCGTGCCGACCGGGGCGAACTCCGGACAGACGCTTCGTCTCAAGGGCCGGGGCGCCTTCGCCGGCGGGGCGCGGGGCGACCTGAAGGCGCGACTGATCGTAACCCTGCCGGATGTGATCGATCCGATTCTGCACCGGGTGGCCGAAGATTGGCGCGCCAACCGTCCCTACAAGCCGGGCAAGAGCTGATGATGTCCAAGCCGAACATTAAACCCGCGCGGCCCTGGTTCGCGGCGGGGCCGACCGCGAAACGCCCGGGATGGTCGTCGCAGGCCTTGCCGCACGACCTGCTGGGGCGGGGCATCCGCTCGCCGGAGGTGGTTGAGCGGTTCGCCTATGGCCTGCGACTGACCAAGGAGGTTTTGGAAATCCCGCAGGACTGGGTGCTGGCCTATCTGCCGGGGTCGGATACCGGGGCGGTCGAAGCCGCCATGTGGAACATGCTGGGCCAGCGGCCCGTGCAGGTGATGGCCTTCGAGAATTTCGGGAAGCAGTGGGCTGTCGATGCCAGGGATCACCTGAAGCTCGACCAGCTTGAGATCCTCGAGGCGCCTTGGGGTCGGTTCCCGGATGTGTCGAAGGTCGATCCGACGAAGGATCTGGTCTTCCCCTGGAACGGCACGACCTCGGGCGTAAAGACGCCGGGCGTGGACTGGATCTCCGACGACCGCCAAGGGATCGTAGTCTGCGACGCGACATCGGCGGCCTTCGCCATGCCGATGGATTTCGAAAAGCTGGATGTTGTGACCTTCTCCTTCCAGAAGGCGTTGGGCGGCGAGGCGGGCATCGGGGTGGCTGCGCTATCGCCCCGCGCCGTGGCCCGCCTGGACGCTTATGAGCCCCCGCGTGCAGTCCCCAAGGTGCTGCGCTTGCGTGACGGCAAGGGCTTCGACCGGAGCCTGGCCACCGGCACGATGCTGAACACCTTCTCGGTGTGGACGCTGGAAGACTGGATCGATGCTTTGGAGTGGGCGAAGGGCGCAGGCGGCCTGGCGGAACTGATCCGGCGGACGGATGCGAACGCGGCGGCGCTGAACGACTGGGTCGAACATACCGACTGGATCGACTACCTGGCTGAGGATGCCGCGATCCGCTCGACGACCTCGGTGTGCCTTAAGATCGTCGATCCGCGCGTCAGGGCGCTGGACGACGCGGGACGGCAGGGTTTCGTCAAGCGGATGAAGACGCTGCTGGAGGCCGAACAGGCCGCGTTCGATGTCGAGAGCCACCGCAATGCGCCAGCCGGCCTACGCATCTGGTGCGGCTGCACGGTTGAGGCCGACGACATCGTCGCCGCCACCCCGTGGCTGGACTGGGCGTTCGAGACGGCTGTCCGCGAACTCTGAGCCGAATTCGTCCCGGTCGGGACGACATTCCCCGATTCCCCCGCTATAGGCTGCGCCCGCATCAGGCGGAGACGAAAACCTTGGCGAACGTAGCGGTGGTCGGAGCCCAGTGGGGCGACGAGGGCAAGGGCAAGATCGTCGACTGGCTGTCGAACAGGGCCGACATCATTGTGCGGTTCCAGGGCGGCCATAATGCCGGCCATACGCTGGTCGTGGACGGCAAGGTCTACAAGCTCGCCTTGCTCCCGAGCGGCGTGGTGCAGGGCAAGCCGTCGATCATCGGCAACGGCGTGGTCGTCGATCCCTGGCATCTGGTCGGGGAGATCGCGAAGATCGAGGCCCAGGGCGTCACCATAAATCCCGAAATCCTGACGATCGCCGACAACGCCTGTCTGATCCTGCCCATCCATCCGGCGCTGGACGTGGCGCGCGAGGCGGCGGCGAGCGCGCCCGGGGCAAAAATCGGCACCACGGGACGCGGCATTGGCCCCGCATACGAAGACAAGGTGGGGCGGCGCGCGATCCGGGTCTGCGACTTGGCCAACGAAGACGATCTGAAGGTCAAGATCGAGCGCCTGAGGTCGCACCATGATCCGCTGCGCGCCGGTCTGGGGCTGGAGCCGATCAATCCGCAGGCACTTCTGGCTCAACTTCTGGAGATCGCGCCGAAGATCCTGCCCTATGTGAAGCCGGCCTGGCGGGTGCTGGATCAGGCGCAGAAGGCCGGCAAGCGGATCCTGTTCGAAGGCGCGCAGGGCGCATTTCTAGACGTCGACCACGGCACCTACCCCTATGTCACGAGCTCCAACACCGTGGCCGGACAGGCGGCGGCGGGGTCGGGCATAGGGCCGCGCGGCGTCGGCTATGTCCTGGGGATAGTCAAGGCCTACACCACCCGCGTCGGCGAGGGCCCGTTCGCCTGCGAGCTGAACGATGCGGTGGGCGAACATCTGGCCACCGTGGGGCGCGAGGTCGGGGTGAATACCGGCCGGGCGCGGCGATGCGGTTGGTTCGACGCTGTGCTGGTGCGCCAGTCGGTAGCGATCAACGGCATCGATGGCATCGCCTTGACCAAGCTGGACGTGCTGGACGGGCTGGAAACGCTCAAAATCTGCGTCGGCTACCGGGTGAACGGCGAAGTGCTGGACTATCTGCCGTCCAGCCTGAAGGACCAGGCGGCGGCCGAGCCGGTGTTCGAGGAACTGCCGGGCTGGAGCGAGAGCACGGCTGGAACCCGCAGCTTCAAGGACATCAACGCCAACGCCATTAAGTATGTGCGGCGAATCGAGGAACTGATCGGTGCGCCTGTGGCCCTGTTGTCGACCAGCCCGGAGAGGGACGACACCATCCTGATGCGGGACCCCTTCCAGGGCTGAGCGAGAGAAAGAACGGGTCGAAAATCCGTTCGCTTTCAACGCGGTCTTAACCGGCGGCAGTTAGCCACAATGCTGACCTCCCCGGAGTTGCCTAGTGTTCGCAGCCGACGCCAAAACCTTGAACCGCATTGAGCCGGTCGTTCGACGGGTGTTGATCGCCGACCCGAACCTGGCGTCGGCGCGGCTGCTGCTGGACATCATGAAGAGTCTGGGCGCGCGCGAGGTTGTGACGGAGTCCGACGAGCACCGCGTTCTGGACCATGCGCGCGAGATGGAGCCGGGCCTGATCTTCACCGAGCGCTCGGGCGCGAGGCTGGATGGCGAACGTCTGGCGAAAAGTATTCGCCGCTCCAATCTGGGCTGCCGTCGGGCGCCGATCATCATGATGACCGCTGATGCGACGGCGTCCTCGATCAAGGGCGCCCGCGATTCCGGCATCCACGAATTCCTCAGAAAGCCCTTCACCTCTGCTGATCTGTTCCGGCGTGTCGAGAACGTGGCGCTGAAGCCACGCGACTGGATCGAGGCGGTCGGTTACGTCGGGCCGGACCGGCGCCGGTTCAATTCGGGGGAGTATGCGGGGCCCCAGAAGCGCAAGGCCGACAAGCCGACGACGGCCGCTGGAGCCGCCTTGGCGGTCAAGGATCAGGCGCTGCGTATTCTGGCGGCGTCGCTGGCTCAGTTCGACAGCGATCCGATGCAAGCGGTGCGCGCCGTCAAACAGCAGGCGGAGACGCTCAAGGCATTGGCGATGAAGACATCCGATACGCGGCTGGCGGTGGCCGCCGCCGGGCTTGAGGGCTGTCTCGCCGCGGGCGCTCCGACCAAGGCCGGTCTGGCCGGACCGATCGGAGCGATCCTCGCCCTGGCCGAGCCGGGCACGGAATTAACCCGAGCCGGCTAACTCTCAAAATCGAATGGCAAAACAGGCGCGCGAGGCTCTCGTGCGCCTGTTTTCTTGCGCCCGCGTTAAGCGCGCTATGCGTCGACGAGGTTCCGTTCCTCGGCTGCCGCGCGCATGGCCTTCTGAAGTTTCTCGAAGGCGCGGACCTCGATCTGACGCACGCGCTCGCGGGAGACGCCGTACTGGCCGGCCAGCTCTTCCAAGGTGACCGGATCGTCCTTGAGGCGACGCTCGGTCAGGATGTGCTTCTCGCGATCGGTCAGCTCGCCCATGGCTTCCTGAAGCAGGCCCATTCGCAACGACTTCTCCTCAGAGTCGGCCAGAGCCGTCTCTTGAGACACCGCGTTGTCGTCCGACAGCCAGTCCTGCCACTCGCTCTCGCCATCTACGCGCAGGGGTGCGTTCAGCGAGGCATCGCCGCCGAGACGGCGGTTCATGTTGGTGACCTCTTCCTCCGACACGCCCAGCTTGGTGGCGATGGCGGAGAGGTGTTCCGGATGCAGGTCGCCTTCCTCGAAGGCCGAGATCTGGCTCTTGGCCTTGCGCAGGTTGAAGAACAGCTTCTTCTGAGCCGCAGTGGTGCCCATCTTCACGAGCGACCAGCTACGCAGGATGTATTCCTGGATCGAGGCGCGAATCCACCACATGGCGTAGGTCGCTAGGCGGAAACCCTTGTCGGGATCGAATTTCTTGACGGCCTGCATCAGGCCGACGTTGCCCTCGGAAATCACCTCGCCGATTGGCAGGCCGTAGCCGCGATAGCCCATGGCGATCTTGGCCACGAGGCGCAGGTGGGATGTGACGAGGCGGTGCGCGCTCTCGGAGTCCTGATGCTCGGTCCACCGCTTGGCGAGCATGAACTCCTCGTCCTTGGTGAGCATCGGAAACTTGCGGATTTCCGTCAGATATCGCGACAGTCCCTGTTCAGGCGACATCACCGCGAGTGATTTCAGTGCAGCCATTTGGTCCCTCCGAACCTAGATAAGAGCAGGCTCAGCGCAGACGGCCACCGAATGTGCGCCGTCTCCTCACCCCTCAACATGACAAGTAGCTATGGGTTGCCTCCTTTGTCGGAGGCGGATCGTCACACCACAGCGTGACCGTGACCCTGGCGCCACTTGCGTCCATGACGAGGGGTATAGCGGGTAGTGCATCTTCTATCAAGACTTACTTTCGCGACGGCGTTTAGATGCCCAGAATGTCGCGATATCGGGGGTGAACAACCTGGGCGAGTTCCGGGTGTTTCTGGAAATAAGCCGAGAAAAACGGGCAGACCGGCAGGATCAGCAGGCCGCGCTCCGTGGCGTCGGCGATGACGTGTTTGGCCAGGCGGCTGGCGATGCCCTGACCCTCCAGCGCCTGGGGCACTAGTGTTTCGGTGATCATCAGATTGGGTTCGGACAGGTTGTAGGTCACCATCGCCACCTGATCGCCGACCGGCAGCTCATAGCGGTGCTGTTCGACGTTGTCGCGGATTTGAGCGTCGGTCATGACGGGCCTCTAAAGCGCGGCGAGCAGGGTCCCGAGCGCCTGCATATCAGGTGGGAGCGCCGTCTCGAATCGCAACGCCTCCCCTGTTACCGGATGGACGAAGCCAAGGACGGCAGCGTGCAGGGCTTGGCGCATCAGGCCGGCTTCGATGATGGCGGCCTTCACGGCGGCGGCGGGGCTGCCCGATCCGTAGACGGCGTCTCCCAGAATCGGCGAACCCTTCGAGGCCAGATGCACCCGGATCTGGTGGGTCCGGCCGGTATGCAGAGTGCAGGCGACACGCCCGGCCTGAGGTGCGGACCCCGCCTTCGCCGGCAAGCCGTAGCGAGCCTGAACGACATAGTCGGTGACGGCGTTTCGCCCGCCGGCCTTCAGCACCGCCATCTTCTTCCGATCCGAGGACGAGCGCCCGATCTGGGTCTCGATCCGACCGTGCTCCGGCGACGGGGCGCCGCGCGTCAAGGCGATGTAGGTCCGTTCGATGTCGTGGGCGGCGAACAGTTTGGACAATCCCGCATGGGCGCGGTCGGACTTGGCGGCGACCATCACGCCGGAGGTGTCCTTGTCCAGCCGATGAACGATGCCGGGGCGAGCGACGCCGCCGATGCCGGACAGGCTGTCGCCGCAGTGATGCAGCAGGGCATTGACCAGGGTGCCGTCCGGTGTGCCGGGAGCCGGATGGGCGGCCATGCCCGCAGGCTTGTCAATGACGATCAGGTCGGCGTCCTCATAGAGGACGGTCAGAGGAATCGCCTGGGGCAGGGGCGTGGCCGAGGCGACCGGAGGGACAGCGATGGCATAGGTCCCGGCTGAGGCCTTTGACGAGCCGTTAGTCAGGACCACTCCGTTCAGGCTGATCGCACCGTCTGCGATCAGGGCCTGGATCCGGGCGCGCGACAGATGGGTAACGACGTCGGCCAGCGCCTTGTCGAGGCGCTGGCCGGGGACCGTCACTGCGACAGTCAGAGTCTCGCCGCCGGACGTATCGTCCGGATCGGTGTCTTCGAGCGGATCGTTCAGGACGCCGCCTTCAGCTCGCGGCCATAGACCGGGTCAAGGTCGCCCTTGGCGTATCGTTTGGCCATCTGGGCGGTGGACATCGGTCGGATCGACGAGGCCTGCCCCTCGCAGCCGAACTGCTGGTAGCGTTCGATGCAGAGCTTGCGCATCGCCTCCTTGGCCGGCTTCAGCCAGGCGCGCGGATCGAACTCGCCCGGCTTTTCCATCAGGATCTTCCGCACCGCGCCGGTCATGGCCATGCGATTGTCGGTGTCGATGTTGATCTTGCGCACGCCGTGCTTGATGCCGCGCTGGATTTCCTCGACCGGAACGCCCCAGGTCTGGGGCATCTGGCCGCCGTATTGATTGATGATGTCCTGCAGGTCCTGCGGCACCGACGACGAGCCGTGCATGACCAGGTGGGTGTCGGGCAGGCGGCGGTGGATCTCCTCGATCACATGCATGGCCAAGACCTCGCCGTCGGGCTTGCGCGAGAATTTGTAGGCTCCGTGCGAGGTGCCCATGGCGATGGCGAGCGCATCAACCTTGGTGCGGCTGACGAAGTCGACCGCCTGATCCGGGTCGGTCAGCAGGGCGGAGTGATCCAGCTTGCCCTCGAAGCCGTGACCATCCTCGGCCTCGCCCATGCCGGTCTCCAGCGAGCCGAGTACGCCCAGTTCGCCCTCGACCGAGACGCCGCAGGCGTGGGCCATCTCGGTGACGCGACGGGTGACGTCGACGTTGTAGTCGTAGTCGGCGGGCGTCTTGCCGTCCTCCATCAGCGAGCCGTCCATCATCACCGAGGTGAAGCCATACTGGATGGCGGTGGCGCAGGTCGCGGGGCCGTTGCCGTGGTCCTGGTGCATGCAGACCGGGATGTGCGGATAGAGCTCGGCAAGGGCGTCGATCAGCTTGGCCAGAACGATGTCATTGGCGTAGCTGCGCGCCCCGCGGCTGGCCTGGATGATGACCGGCGCGTTGACGGCCTCGGCCGCCTCCATGATCGCCAGGCCCTGTTCCATATTGTTGATATTGTAGGCCGGCAGGCCGTAGTCGTTCTCGGCCGCATGGTCGAGAAGCTGTCGCAGCGTGATGCGCGCCATGGTGTGAAACCCCTGAGCCAGTGTCTATTTTGCGGTTGGTTTAGCGGGCGACGGCGGCGAAGTCACGCCGTGTTACAGGTCGCATCAGACGATGCGACGCTGGCCGAGGTCCGCATCGTGGCACTCGGCGAGCACCGCAAAAAGCTGCGGCAGCTGGATCGGTTTGCCCAGCACGCCGTCTGCGCCGGCCGCGAGATAGCGTTCGATGTCCTCGGCGAAGACGTTGGCGGTGAGCATATGTACGGCCGAGACGCCTGCGATGTTTTCGGCGCGAATCTGCCGCACTGCGGTGGGTCCGTCCATCACCGGCATGTTGGCGTCCATCAGGATCAGGTCGAATCGACCGGCTCGAAGAGCCTCGACCGCCTGAAGCCCGTTCTCGACCAGCGTCAGCTCGACGGCCGCGGGCGCCAGCAGGACCTGCAGCACCCGACGGTTGCCGGCGTTGTCCTCGGCGGCGAGCACGCGCAGGCCCCTGACCGGCGCGAAGGCTACGGGCAAATTTTCGGCCGGGGCCGCGTCGCCGACCGGGCAGCTGAACCAAAACCGGCTGCGTCCGTCGTCCGTGCGGTCGGAGCAAATCTGTCCCTCCAGCACCCGCACATTGCCGACGCAGATCGACAGGCCGAGCCCGGCCCCGCCGACGGCACGCCCGGAGTCGGTCTGTTCGAAGGCCTCGAAAATCCGCTCCCGATCTGCCTCAGGCACCCCGGGTCCGCCGTCGATCACCTCGAGACGGAGTTGCTTGTCCGCGGAGGCGGCGACGATCCGGACCTCGGCGTCCGCAGGGGTGAATTTGAGGGCGTTTGAGATCAGGTTGACGAGGGTCTGTTCGACCCGGCCCTCGTCCTGCCGGATTCGATCGAGGTCGAGGCGAGATGTGTCCAGCCGAAGATTGACTTCCATCTCCCGCGCCCTCGGTGTCCAGATGGCGATGATGGCGTCAAGCTTCGCGCGGATGTCGAAATCGCTCAACCGGGCCGTTGCCTGGTTGGCCTCAATACGCGACATGTCGAGCACCGCGTCCAGTAGCCGCAGCAGCATTTGCCCCGAGGCGAGCACGCCGTCGTTCAATTCATGCTGAGCCACCGTCAAGGGTTCGCGTTTCAGCGCCTCGGACAGGCCCAGCACCGCGTTCAGCGGCGTCCGCACCTCATGGCTGGTGACGGCGAGGAAGTTGGACTTGGCCCGGTTGGCGGCCTCCGCGGCCTCCTTTTGCCCCTGTGCCTCGGCGTAGAGGGTCGTTAGCTCGGCGTTGTGGATGCGCAGGCGACGGGCATTACGATAGCGTTCCACCACCCGACCCAGTTGGGCTCCGATCTGGTTGATCATATCCAGCAGTTCGGGGTCGGGGGGGATCGCGCTCCGCTGGAAGAATTCGATCACCGCACCCACCTCCTCGCCGATCAGGGCGGGGAAGGCGAAACCGCCGCGAAGGCCGCTGCGGCCCGCGGCCAGCGCGCGTGGGAAGTTCGGTTCCAGCGTCACGTCCTCGACCCAGACTCCCGCCTTTGCCGCCAGCACCTGGCCGGGCAGGCCTACGCCGGAGGTGAAGGTGATATGCGCGGAGGCCTCGCGGAACGGTGCCAGGTGTGGTTCGTCGGCACCGTACCAGACGCCCGAAGACACCAGCCGGGAGGGGTCGTCGTCGTCGAACATGCAGACGTGGCCGACTGGCCAGCCGGTGAAGGCACAGACTTCCCGCAAGGCCTCGCCGAATGCGATGGCCGGATCGTCGCCGAGATTGGCGGCGGTCGCGATGGCCTGGACGAGCCGCAGGCGTTCCTGCTGTTGATACAGGGCCAGAATGCCGCTTTCGGCTATGGCTTCCGCTGCCAGACGCGCCTCGCGCTCGCGCGCGAAGCGGCGTTCCAGCCGCGCGATCTGGATGGCGGGATCGGGCTGCCCGGTTCGCTGCGGGACGATGGTCACGCTGCAGCGACCCCGAGGTCTGGGGCTGCTTTCCAGCTGATCAAGAACGTGCAGTGCGGATCACCGCGCTGGGTACAGGCCGCGTGCTCGAACATGACCTCTTCGCCATACCAGACGGCGGCCCCTTCAACGAAGCCCTGGGCCAGGGCGCACATGTTGCGGGTCGACAGATACTCCATGAGAAGCCGGCCATCCGTCCCATCCGACATACGGAAATAGGGGCAGGCGGCACCGGGATACAGCTTGCGGACCTCGGCGTGGATGATGGTGTTGACGCCGGCCGTGAACTCGCTCGCCGAGCGGGGACCTTCAAAGAAGGCTGGATAGAGCTCGGCCAGAACGGGTATGGCGCTTTGGCCGAACCAGCGCAGCACCTGGTTCCGGTCCAGCGAGAGTGCCTCCATCGCTGCGGTCACCAGCGCCTCGATCTCGCTATCGGGATAGTTGCCGAGCGAGGTGTAGGCCCCCGACACACCGGCACTCTCGATCAGCGTGTCCCAGGTGTCGGCTCCGAATGCGCGCTGCACGGATTGCTCCAGCAGGTTGAAGACAACGCCCTTCATAAAATCCTCCTTCGAACTCGAAGGTGAACTACCCCTGATGCGAAACGAGACTCTTAACGCGCAGCAAGAGGTCCAATGATTTCAAGCGTCCAACAGGACGTTGGCAGCAGGCCGGGGACTAGGCGCGCAGCGCCTCGACCCCCGGCAGGGGCTTGCCCTCCATCCACTCCAGGAAGGCACCGCCTGCTGTAGAGACGAAGGTCATGTCGTCGGCCACGCCTGCGTGGTGCAGGGCCGCGACCGTGTCGCCGCCGCCGCCAACCGCGACAAGATGTCCGCCCCTGGTCCGGGCCGCGACGTGGCGGGCGACCGCGATCGTGGCGTCGTCGAAGGGCGGGACTTCGAAAACGCCCAGCGGACCGTTCCAGATCAGGGTCTTCGAGGCGTCGATGGCGTCGATCAGGCGGGCGACCGAGGCCGGGCCGGCGTCGAGGATCTTGTCGTCGGCCGACAGCGGCTGGCCGGCGACGACGGGGCGGGCGGCCGCGCCGGGCTTGACCTCGGTGGCGACCACGAAGTCCACGGGCAGCAGCAGTTCGCAACCCCGCGCCTTCGCCTCGACGATGATCTCGAGCGCCGTGTCGGCCATATCGCGCTCGGCCAGGGAGCCGCCGATGTCGACCCCTTGCGCGAACAGGAATGTGTTGGCCATGCCGCCGCCGATGGCGAGCCGGTCGAGCTTGCCGACCAGGTTCTTCAAAAGGTCCAGCTTGGTCGAGACCTTGGCCCCGCCGACGATGCCGATGACGGGCTTCCTGGGATTGCCCAGGGCGGCGTCGAGCGCATCCAGCTCACGCCGCATCGACTCGCCGGCATAGGCGGGCAGCAGGTGGGCGACACCCTCCGTCGAGGCGTGCGCCCGGTGGGCGGCGGAGAAGGCGTCGTTCACGTACAGGTCCGCCAGTTCGGCCAGCTGGGCGGAGAAGGCCGGGTCGTTGGCCTCCTCGCCGGCGTGGAATCGGACGTTTTCCAGCAGGATCACCCCGCCGGCGTCGATGTCGGCGATGGCGGCCCTGGCCTCGTCGCCGACACAGTCGCTGGCAAAGCGAACGGGGGCGCCCAGCAGATGCTCCAGATCATCGACCACGAGCCTCAGGCTCATGGACGGCACGACCTTGCCCTTCGGCCGGTCGAAATGGGCCAGCAGGGCGACCTTGGCTCCCGCGTCGCGCAGCCGGTTGATGGTTGGGATGGCGACCCGCAGCCGGGTGTCATCGGTGACCTTGCCGTCCTCCATCGGGACATTGAAGTCCACGCGGACAAGGGCGGTCTTGCCGACCAGGGAACCAGCGTCGTCGAGGGTGCGGAACGTCATTCGAAATCTCCTCCGCTCATCCCCGCGAAAGCGGGGACCCAGTGCTTTCGTGAGACATGATGACCCGGGTCATGAGCGGTGCGCGAAACGGAAGGCGATTGTCGCCCAAAGGACTGGGTCCCCGCTTTCGCGGGGATGAGCGGAAAAGAGCCTACATCAGTTTCGACATCACCAGCGCCGTATCGGCCATCCGCGTCGCGAAGCCCCACTCGTTGTCGTACCAGGTCAGGACGCGGGCCAGCTTGCCGTCGACGACCTGGGTCTGGGGCAGGGCGGCGGTGGACGAGGCGGCGATGTGGTTCAGGTCGGTGGAGACCAGCGGCTCGGTCGTCGTCGCCAGGACGCCCTTCATCGGACCGTCGGCGGCGGCCTGCAGCGCGGCGTTGATTTCCTCGACGGTGACCTCGCGACCGGCGACGACCTTCAGGTCGACGACCGAGACGTTCGGGGTCGGGACGCGGATCGACGAGCCGTCCAGCTTGCCTTTCAGTTCCGGCAGGACCAGGCCCAGGGCCTTGGCGGCGCCGGTGGAGGTCGGGATCATCGACAGGGCGGCGGCCCGGCCCCGGTACAGATCCTTGTGCATCGTATCCAGCGTCGGCTGGTCGCCGGTGTAGGAGTGGATGGTGGTCATATAGCCGCGCTCGATGCCGAACAGGTCGTTCAGCACCTTGGCGACAGGGGCCAGGGCGTTGGTCGTGCACGAACCGTTCGAGACGATGATGTCGTCGGCGGTCAGGGTGTCGTGGTTGACCTTGTAGACGATGGTCTTGTCGGCGTTGTCGCCGGGCGCCGAGATCAGGACGCGTTTGGCGCCGGCCTTCAGGTGGGCTTCGGCCTTGTCCCGGGCGGTGAAAATGCCGGTGCACTCGAAGGCGATGTCGACGTTCAGCGCCTTGTGCGGCAGGTTGGCCGGGTCGCGCTCGGCCGTGACCTTGATCTTGCCGAGGCCCACATCGATCCAGTCGTCGCCGTGCTCGATCGTGCCCGGGAAGCGGCCGTGGACCGAATCGTACTTCAGCAGGTGGGCGTTGGTGGACACCGGCCCCAGGTCGTTGATCGCCACCACCTCGATGTCGCGGCGGCCATGCTCGACGATCGAACGGAGGACGAGGCGGCCGATGCGGCCGAAGCCGTTGATGGCGACGCGAACGGTCATGGGGGCGAGCTCCTGAAGCGGCGTTTTATGGTTGGCGCTTCAATGGGACCGGCGGCGCTGAGGATCAACCCCGGCAGCGTCACAAGGGATGATCGGATGTAACGGTTCAGCTTGCGAGCGGCAGGGACAGCCGGGCCTCCAGCCCGCCTCCGGCGCGGTTGGTCAGGGTCACGTCGCCGCCCGCCGCCCGCGCCGCCTGGCGCGCCACGGCGAGGCCCAGCCCCGCGCCGCCGGTCTGACGGTTGCGGGAGCGTTCGCCGCGCTGGAACGGCTCGAACACCGTGTCCAGCTCGGCCTCTGGCAGGCCGGGGCCGTCGTCGGCGACGGTCAGGACGACCCTGTCTCCCGACCGGACCGCCTCGACGCGAGCCGCGTCGCCGAACTTTAGCGCATTGTCGATCAGGTTGGCGACCGCCCGCCGCAAGGCCGCCGGGTCGCCCTCGACCGGCAGGGGCTGATCGCCCGAGAAGGTCACCGCCGCCCCGGTCTCGGCGAAGCCCGCCGCGCAGTCGGCGGCGAGATGCGCGAGGTCGAGCCGTTCGCGACGTTCCGCCTGGACCTCGCCGCGCACGAAGGCCATGGCCTGGCCGATCAGCCCGTCCATCTCCTCGACGTCGGCGGCCATCTTGTCGCGCAGGGCCTCGGGCGCCTGTTCCGCGCGGAACCGCAGCCGCGTCAGGGGGGTGCGCAGATCGTGGGCGATAGCGGCGATAGTCTGGGTCCGCTGGCGCATATGGCCCCGGATCGAGGCCTGCATGTCGTTGAAGGCGCCGATGGCCGTGCGTACCTCTGACGGGCCGGACGGGACCAGAGGGGGGGCGTCCGGATCGGCGCCGAGCCGCTCGGCCGCCTCGGCGAACTGGCGGATCGGGCGGGTCAACCGACGCGCCATGAGCCAGACCAGCGGTGCCAGCAACAGGGCGGTGATGCCCAGGGCGATCAGCAGCCGCATCTGCCACGGGTCGATCAGGCCATGCGGCGGCTCGACCGTGGCCCAGCGCCCGTCGTCCATCCGCACCGAGGCCGAGAAGGGCGCGAAGGTCAGGCGGTCGGCGGTGACCGTAAACCGCGTCGGTCCCTCGCCAGCCGTCACCACGCGAACGTCGTTCGAGCCCGGGGGTGAGGGTATGCCGCGCCGCGCCAGCACCTCGCCGACCTCGGCCATGATGGCGTCGTGGTCCGCCCGGTGATCCTCGCCCGGCGCGGCCCGGCGGGTGAAGACAATGCTCGAACTGCTCCCGGTGATGCGGGCGCCTGCGACCAGCGGCCCCTGATCCGGGGGGCGAGGTCCGCGCGGCAGGGCGGGGCGCCAGTGCGTGCGTTCCGGCGACAGCCACACCCGCACGTCGCCCGGTCCCCGGCCCAGCCTCTGGGCCAGCCCCATGCTGATCGCGCGTTCAACCGGTCCGTCACCGGGGTCGTGTTGGGGCGGCTGGTCCGAGACCCGGCGGACGAGTGCGCGGCCGTCGGAGGTCTCGGCGGGCCGTCCGGCCAGGGCGTCGGCGGCGGCCGGAATGCCGAAACCGGCGGGCTGCGGCGGCGGCGCGGTCAGGACGACCGCGAAGACCACGGCCTGGGAGGCGACGACCGCGAAGACGGAGAGCAGGGCCACCTGCATCAGGACCGACATGGAGCCGAAGGGCGAAGACCGGGGTTTCATGCCCGCGCCCCGGCCCGGTCCGCCCGTCGGACGCGCGCGTCGAAGCGATACCCCTCGCCCCGGATCGTGGTGATCAGTTCGCGACCCGAGCCGTCGTCGAGTTTCTTCCTCAGGCGGCTGATCTGTACGTCCATCGCGCGGTCGAAGACGTCGGCGTCGGCGCCCCGCGCGGCTTCCAGCAGCTGGTCGCGGGTCAGGACCCGGCCCGGCCGCTCGGCGAAGGCGCGCAGCAGGCCGAACTCTCCGGCCGACAGGGTCACGATCTCTCCGCCGGGCTGCGACAGTTCGCGCCGCACGAGGTCCAGCCGCCAGCCGTCGAACATCAGGGCCGCCCCCGCCGGAGCCTCGTCCTCACGCGGACGACGCAGCACCGCTCGGATGCGGGCCAGCAGCTCGCGCGGATTGCACGGCTTGGCCAGATAGTCGTCGGCGCCGAGTTCCAGCCCCACGATCCGGTCGGTGTCCTCGCCCATGGCCGACAGCATGACGACGGGCGGCGTGCCCGACAGCCGGCGCACGACCGACAGCCCGTCCTCGCCCGGCATCATCAGATCCAGCACGATCAGGTCGGTGGGGCTCTCGGCCAGGGCCCGGTCCATCTCGGCCGCCGAGGCCGCGCCGCGCGCCTGATAGCCGTGCTGACCCAGGTAGTCGCACAGGACTTCCCGAATGCCGGGATCGTCGTCGACGACGAGGATGCGTGGGGAGGGATCGCTCATGGCCGCCTACATGCCCTGACAGATAGACCGTACCATTTCACGGCTGAAACAATTGATCCGGAGCCTGAAATACCCCGGCAAGCCCGCCATGGTCCAAGGGCGCATCAGAAACTTGAAGGAAAAGACTTCATGTCCGTCATCGCCATCGCCCTGCTGGCCGCCCTGCACGGCGCCGCACCCCAGGATCAGGCCGCGCCCCGGGTCGAGACCCGCTCCGAGATCCGCATCGTCAATGCGGGCGGCGAAGGCCCCGGCCGGCTCGACGCGGATGGCGACGGCGTGGTGACGCGCGAGGAGTTCTCGGCTCCGATGGGCGACGCCTTCGATCGCCTCGACGCGAACGACGACGGACGCCTGTCGACCGAAGAGCTGGCCGCCGGCCACGGCGAAGGCGGCCCCGGCCATCGCATGATGATGATGGGCGGTCCCGGCGGCCCCGGTGGTCCGGGCGTTCACATCATCACCCGCGAAGGCGGCCCGGGCGGTCACGGCGCTCCCGGCATGATGATGTTCGGCGGCCCCGAAGGCCCCGGCGGTCCGGGCGGCGATGTCCGCGTCTTCTCCTTCCGTCACGGCGGCCCGGAGGGTGGTCCCGAGGGCGGTCCGCCCCACGCCGGCCCCGGCGGTTCGAGTTCGCATCAGGTCTTCGTCCATCGTTTCGGCGGTCCGGACGGCCCCGGCGAGATGGACAAGGATGGCGACGGCAAGGTCTCGCAGGAAGAGTTCCTGGCCCCGATGCGCGAAGCGTTCGGCCAGATGGACGCTGACAACAATGGCTTCCTCGACGAAGGCGAAGGACATCCCGCACCGCCGCACGCCGACTGATCCGCTGTTGCGCCATCGGTTTCGTGACTTGAGGCGCGGCGGTTCGGCGGTCTAGGCTGGCGGGGATGGTTCTCCCCGCCCGCCGCGCCTTCCTTGCCCTGATCGCCGGCGCCGTCCTCCTCACGGGGGCGGCGTTCGCGCCTTCGACCGTTTCCGCCCAGGCGGTCGAGACGATCGAGGCGCCCGCGATCCCGACCCGCGACCGCGCCCGCATGAACGGGCGGGTGTTCGACACGGTCTGGAACCTCGTTCGTCGCCAGTATTACGACCCGGACCTGCACGGACTGGATTGGAACGCCGTCCGCGAGACCTGGCGACCCCAGGCCATCGCCGCCGACGACGACCGCGACCTGTACCGGGCGCTCAGCGGCATGCTGGACCTGCTGGACGACGATCACGCCGGCGCCATTTCCGCCGCCGTCGCCCGCCGTCAGGACCAGCAGCGGACCCGGCGCGCGGTGATGGGGGTCTCCCTGGCCCGTCAGGACGGCGACCAGTGGCGTATCGAAAATGTCCGCGTCGGATCTCCGGCGGCGGAAGCGGGCCTCCAGCCGGGCTGGGTGCTCCAGGCCATCGACGGCCAGTCCTGGGGTGTCGATTTCGACGTCGAGGAAGGCCGTGCGCTGCAGCTCGACCTGACCGACGAAGCCGGCGCCCTGCAGCGTGTCTTGGTCACCCCGCGCGTCATGGATCCGATCCCGGCCTTCAGCGTGGATGCGTCGCGACCCGGCGTGGTCGTGCTGCGGATCGAAGGGTTCGAGTCCGGCCTCGGCCGCTGGCTGGGGCAACGCCTTGCCGAGGTCTCGCCAGAAACCGACGTCGTCATCGACCTGCGCGGCAACCCTGGCGGTCTGTTGCTCGAGGCCGACGCGGCCCTGTCCTGCTTCCTCCCGGCGCGGCAGGAATGGGCGACGCGGGTGTCGCGCAGCGGCCGGCCGGTGACCCTGTCGATCATGCCGGGCTGCGGGACCCTGTCCGGCCCCGTGGCCAACGACGTGGCCCTTCTTGTCGATGGATCGAGCCGCAGCGCCGCCGAACTTACCCCGGCCGCCTTGCAGGAATCCGGCCGCGCCCTCGTCGTCGGCGAACACACCGCCGGGGCCGTTCTGATCTCGCAGGACAGTCCATTGCCGGACGGCGGCCGTCTGACCCTCAGCCGCGCCGACTACATCACTGCCGGCGGCGTGCGGCTGGAGAAGCGCGGCGTTGAGCCCGACATCGTCGTGGTCCGCACGGCCGAGGAACGCCGCGCGGGTCTCGACCCGGCGCTCGATGCGGCCATCGCGGCCCTGGCCCGTCAGGACACGGCAAGGGTGACGGTCGTCCCGGCCATCAGCTCCGAAGGCCTCTGAGACCATGATCGCGACGACGGCCCTGCGCTGGTTGCGTTCGAGCCTTGTCGCTGCCGCCCTGGCGCTGTCCGCCTGCCAGACCATCCCTTACGAGCGTCCGGGGGGCCTGCCTCCGGCGGTTCAGGTCGCCGACGGTTCGGCCGAACGCGCGGCCCTGAACGCGCGTGTCTACGACCAGGCGGTCCGCTATGTCGAACGGCTGTTCTACAGCCGCGACTTCCACGGAACGAACTTCGCCGCCGAGGCTGCGTCCCGTCGCGCAGAGGCCGTTGCGCAACCGACGGAGCTCGATTTTTACGCCCGGCTGGAGCAACTGGTCGAGGTTCTCGGCGACGATCACACCCAGACCCTCAGCCCCACCCGCCGCGAGCGTCTGGCCGCGAATGACGCGGGCGCCCAACGGCCGGCCTACGGCGTTGTCATTCTGCCGCGCGGCGATGAACGCTGGGTGCTCCGCGTACGTCCCGACAGTCCGGCGGCGGAGGCCGGGGTGATGCCGGGCTGGAAGATCGAGAGCATCAACGGGGCCAGTCCGCACCTGGGTTCGGTCGCGCGCGAGGACCGGGCCGACCGGTTCGTCTTCCTTGACGAGGTCGGCGAGCGTCACCAGATCGAACTGACCGGTGTCCTGATGGACCCCCTGCCGCGCATGGAAGCCCGGCGACTCGAGGGGGACATCGCCCACATCCGCTTTGACGATTTCGACCGCGAGACCTTCGACTGGTACAAGGGTGAGTTCGACGCGCTGGCGCAAGCGCCGCCCGCCGGGCTGATCGTGGACCTGCGCTCCAATGGCGGCGGCAGCCTGAACCTGACCGGCCTGATGCTGTCCTACCTGTTTGATCGACGGATCGACTTTGCGGTCACACAGGGCCGTTTCATCAACCGCATCTACAATGTCGAGCCGCCGGAACGACCCTATCTCGGGCCGGTGGTGATCCTCGTCGGCTCCGCCTCAGCGAGCGGCGGCGAACTCTATCTGGCGGTGGCGCGTGAACTGGACCGGGCCGTGATCGTCGGAGAGCCGACACGCGGCGCGGTCATCGCATCACGCCTGGTCGAGCTGCCGGACGGGGGCGGGATCCGGATCGGAATGACCGACATGACCACGCCCGCAGGAATCCGCCTGGAGAAGACGGGGGTCACGCCGGACATCGTGCTGGACACCGACTGGAGCGAAATCCGGGCCGGTCGCGATCCGGGTCTGACGATCGCCGTGGCCCAGATCGAGCGACTAAGGGCGGAAGCGGCGGAGCGGCCGGCTACCCCGCCACCGGCCTGACCCTGCTCGCGGCCAGGGTCGCCCGTTCGCGCGCCTGATCCGTGGTCTCGCCCCGCGCCAGGGCCACGCCCATGCGTCGCCGCTCGAACGCTTCCGGCTTGCCGAACAGGCGCAGGTCGGCGGTCGGGACCGACAGGGCCTCGGCCACGCCCTCGTAGGCGATCCCCACCCCATCCATGCCGCCATAGATGACCGCGCTGGCGCCGATCTCGCGCTGGCTGACGTCCACCGGCAGACCGAGGATCGCCCTCGCATGCAGGGCGAACTCGCTCTGTGTCTGCGTGGCCAGTGTCACCAGCCCAGTGTCGTGCGGGCGCGGCGAAACCTCCGAGAACCAGACCGCGTCGCCCTTCACGAACAGCTCGACGCCGAAGACCCCGAGCCCGCCCAGAGCCTCCGTCACCTTGCCCGCGATGTCCTGCGCGGTCGCCAGAGAGGCCGCGCTCATGGCCTGGGGCTGCCAGCTCTCGACGTAGTCGCCCCTGACCTGACGGTGGCCGATGGGGGCGCAGAAGTCGGTGACCACCGCGCCGTCGCGCATCGAGCGAACGGTCAGCAGGGTGATCTCGAAATCGAAGTCGATCCGCCCCTCGACGATGACCCGCGCCGTCTCGACCCGGCCGCCCGACTGCGCATAGGCCCAGGCGTTGGCTGCGTCCTCATAGGCGTCGATGAAGGACTGGCCCTTGCCCGACGAGGACATCACCGGCTTGACGAAGACCGGCAGGCCGATCTCGTGCGCGGCCGCCGCCAGTTCCGCCGCCGACCCGGCGAAGGCATAGGGGCTGGTCGGCAAACCCAGCTCCTCCGCCGCCAGCCGGCGGATGCCCTCGCGGTTCATGGTCAGCTGGGTCGCGCGCGCGGTCGGAATGACGCGCGCCATCCCCGCCGCCTCTATGTCGGCCAGCACCTCGGTGGCGATGGCCTCGATCTCCGGCACGATGATGTGCGGCGCCTCGGCCATGATGACGCCATTCAGCACTTGCGGGTCCGTCATCGGGATCACGTGACTGCGATGCGCCACCTGCATGGCGGGCGCGTTGGCGTAGCGATCGACGACGATCACCTCGCAGCCCAGCCGCTGCAGCTCGATCGCGACCTCCTTGCCCAGTTCGCCGCCGCCCAGAAGCATCACCCGGACGGCGGTGTCGGAAAGAGGGGTGCCGAGTTTCATCAGATGGTCCTTATTCAGCCGCTTCGGCATCTTCCCTGGGCGCCCAGTTTCCGGCGGTCTTGCCGGCGGCGAGGGCGTCGATCAGCGCCGCAGGCGCGCCTGCCTCCCGCATCTCGTCAGCGGTGAGATAGACGGTTCCGCCACAGGCCTGAACCACGTGCGCATAGTCGGCGTCGATCGCCACGCCGCCGTGCTCGGCATCGGCCCAGACGCGGAAGCCCTGACCCAGCTCATCGTCGGTCAGGGGTTTCCACACGTCCTGGCACGCTTCCCGCCGTTCGGCGTCGGTCGCCTCCGCCAGCATCTTGCGCTCGTACAGCGTCTCCAGCCGGGGCGAGCGGACGTTGTAGACGTAGTCGGTCGGTATCCCTTCCTCGGCCTGGTCCTGAACCAGGCCCAGGCCCGGGAGCAGGGCGACCCAGTTCACGCGCTCGCCGGTTGAAAGGTCCCAGGTGATCGGGGTCTGCGAGGTCGAGGGATAGGCGCCGCCGCAAAAGATTTCGAGATGCTCGCGCAGGGTCAGATAGGCCGGACCCGTCATCGGTCGCGTGATGGTTCGGGTCCAGCCGTCGCCCTCCTGGCTGTCGGCCATCCGCCCGCATTCGCCTGCATCCGCCACGGCTGTGGCGTCCAGGCGGTCCAGTTCGGCATTGATGCGCACGATGGCCGGGCTGTCGCCGGACAGCCGGGGCATGGCCTCGATATCGGCGGACAGCCTGGGCTTCTCGACCAGGATCGGGTCGCCCGCCGCACCGGCGAGGCCCTCCGCCCGGGAGGTCGTGCCCTGACCGCATGCGGCCAGTCCCAGCATCAGGGCGACCATCGCCGCACTCGTGATCATCTTCATCTCAGCCGCCCCTCAGTTTGCCGGTTCGATCAGATCCCAGGCGTTGCCGTACAGATCCTCGAAGACCACCACCTTGCCATAGGATTCGGACCCTGGGGCCTCACGGAACGTGACCCCGGCGGCCAGCCAGGCGGCGTGGTCGCGCATCAGGTCGTCGGTTTCCAGGAACAGCCAGACCCGGCCGCCGGCCTGATCGCCGATCCGGGCGACCTGCGCCTCGGTCGTCGCGCAGGCCAGCAGCAGGGAGGTCTGGCCGCCTGTCGGTGTGACCCGCACCCAGCGCTTGCCGTCGCCCATGTCGGTGTCCTCGCTGAGGTCGAAGCCCAGCGTGCCGACATAGAAGGCGATGGCCTCGTCATAGTCGCGGACCAGCAGGCTGACCGCGCCGATCCGGCTCACTACAGGCGAGCCTTGGCCGCCGCCACGATCGCATCCGCCGTGATGCCGAACTCGCGGTACAGCACCTCCGCCGGGGCAGAGGCGCCGAAGCCGGTCATGCCGATGAAGGCACCGTCCTCGCCGATGAACCGTTCCCAGCCCTGTTTGATCGCCGCCTCGCAGGCGACGCGCACCGTGCCCCGGCCGATGACCGAGGCCTGATAGGCGGCGTCCTGCTGCTCGAACAGTTCGAAGCAGGGGACCGAGACGACCCGCGTCGGCGTGCCCCCGGCCTCCAGCGTTTCGGCCGCCTTCAGCGCCAGCGGCATCTCGGTGCCCGTGGCGAACAGGGTAACCCGGGCCTCGCCGTTCGAGGCACGCAGTTCATAGGCGCCGCGGGCCGACAGGTTCTCGTCGGAGGCCGTCACACGCACCGCCGCCGTCTTCTGCCGCGACAGGGCCATCGCCGAGGGCGTCGACTTGTGCTGCAGGGCTAGCTGCCAGCATTCGAAGGCCTCGACCGTATCGGCGGGCCGGAAGACCAGCAGGTTCGGGATCGCCCGCAGCGCCGCCAGGTGCTCGACCGGCTGGTGCGTCGGGCCGTCCTCGCCCAGGCCGATGGAATCGTGGGTCAGGACGTGGATCACGCGGATGCCCATCAGGGCCGCCATGCGGATCGCCGAACGGCTGTAGTCCGAGAACACCATGAAGGTGCCGCCGTAGGGGATGACCCCGCCGTGCAGCGCCATCCCGGTCATGGCCGCCGCCATGCCGAACTCGCGGATGCCCCAGTTGACGTAGCGACCCTCATAGGTCGGCGCGTCCAGGATCGGCGTGCCCTTGACGAAGGTGTTGTTCGAGCCGGTCAGGTCGGCGGAACCGCCGATCAATTCCGGCACGGCGCCGAAGAGGGCGTCGAGCGCGGCGCCCGAGGCCTGGCGCGTCGCCTGGGCCGGCTGGTCCACGATCAGTCGGGCGATGCCGGCGTTCAGGGCGTCGAACGCGCTCTCCGGCAGGTCGCCTTTCATGGCGCGGGTGAAGTCTGCGGCCTGCGACGAGGCGGCGAGGCGCGCCTCCCACGCCTTGCGGGCCTTGGATCCCTGTTTGCCGACCTTCTTCCAGGCCTTGTCGATGGTCTCGGGGATCACGAAAGGCTCGTGGTTCCAGGCCAGGCCCAGACGCGTCGCCGCGATCTCGGCCGCGCCCAGGGCGGCGCCGTGGGTCTTGTGGCTGCCTTCCATGGTGGCGGCGCCGCGCCCGATTTTGGTCTTGCAGGCGATCAGGGTCGGCTTGTCCTGCTTCGTCGCCCACTGCAGCGCCGACTTGATCGCCTTCATGTCATGGCCGTCGACGGCCTTGACGGCCCAGCCGCAGGCCTTGAAGCGCGCCTTCTGATCGACCGCGTCCGACAGGCTGACCTTGCCGTCGATGGTGATCTCGTTGTCGTCCCAAAGGACAGCCAGCTTGTTCAGCCTGTAGCGGCCGGCGAGCGCGATCGCTTCCTGCGACACGCCTTCCATCAGGCAGCCGTCACCGGCGATGACCCAGGTGCGGTGGTCGACCAGGTCGTCGCCGTATTTCGCCGCCAGATGCCGCTCGGCCATGGCGAAGCCGATCGAGTTGGCCAGGCCCTGACCCAGCGGGCCGGTCGTCGTCTCGATGCCCGGCATGTGCCCGTACTCGGGGTGGCCGGCCGTCTTCGATCCCCACTGGCGGAAGTTCGACAGCTGTTCGGTCGTCGCCGCCTTGTAGCCGGTCAGGTGCAGCAGGGCGTAGATCAGCATCGAGCCGTGACCGGCCGACAGGATGAAGCGGTCGCGGTCGGCCCAGTCGGGACGGCTCGCATCGAACTTCAGGAATTTCGAGAACAGCACCGTCGCCACATCGGCCATGCCCATCGGCATGCCCGGGTGGCCGCTGTTGGCCTTCTCAACCCCGTCCATCGCCAGGACGCGTATGGCGTCCGCCATCATCTTCGGGGTCGCTTTTTCGGGTGCGTCTGAGGGGCGGGCCACGAATGGACCTTTCGTCTTGGTGCGGAAAAGGGAGGCGCGCCGCTTTACCCCGGCGTCACGGCGGGTTCTATACGAAATCTGGAGGAAACGATGGCCGACGCCTCGACAGCTGCGCGCGACAGGATCGACCGGGCCCTCGCCTTGTTGGAACGCAAGGTGCTGGAGCTGAAGGCGCGTCCCGCCATCGCGCCGCGCGTGGCCGATGACGATCTGTTCGCCATCCCTTCGCCCGCCGGACCGGACGAGCATCGCCGCATCGCCGAACTCGAGGCCGCCGGGCGTGACGCCTCAGCTGCCCTCGCCGCCGCCGCCATGGCCGTGCGCGACATCCTCGCCCGGGACGACGCCTGATGGCGACGGTCACGGTCGAGATCAATGGACGCCCCTATGCCGTGGGCTGCGCCGACGGACAGGAGGAGCGGGTCCGCATCCTCGCCAAGCAGTTCGACGTTCATGTGCGCCAGGTCGCGGGCGACGTGGGCCACGTCGGCGACATCCGCCTGTTCCTGATGGCCGCCCTGGTGCTGGCCGACGAACTGCATGAGGTGCGGATGAGCGGTGGGACCGGCCCGGTCTCCGCCGACGCTGCCTCGACCCCGCTTTCCGACACCGGCGTCGCTGAGGCCCTGAACGCCGTCGCCGCCCGCATCGAGAAGATCGCATCGCTGCTGTAGTCGCCCATTGTTCAGCCCCCGGTGAAGGACTATCTTGATCGGTGGCGGGTCATGCTGTGGCTCTCGTCGAAGGCAACACATCCTCGCGGCCTTAATTCACTCGAAGGGATCTGCCCCTGTCTGACCTCGTGGGGTCGGATACGCGGAGCCCACCTGGCTACCCAGGCTCGAGAGGATTTAAACCGTCCTTCACGGCTCTTACGGCGCCGCCAACCTGCCTCTCTTTTGGGCGCTACCGCTCGCGACGCGGTCGCTCGCTGCTCGAGCGCCGGTCGGCGCTGACCCAGGTCGCGCGCGGGGATGACGCCATGAAACGCGGCTGGTTCGGTCCAAAGCGCCTCGGCTGGGGCGCATCTCCGGCGAGTTGGGAAGGCTGGGCCTCAACGGGCGTCTTCATCCTCGCCATGTTGTTGACCGGCAATCTGCTCCGGGATGTTTCCTGGGTCTGGGCGCTGATGCTGGCCGAGATCGCTGTCTTTCTGGCCGTGATCCTCTTGACCTACGACAAGAACGCCCGGACGTCCGTCTGACCCACCCGGACAAGCCAGCCCTTCGCGCCGAAGCCCGCGCAGCCCGACGCCGGTTGGCCTCGGTCGAGCCGCTGGCGGCCGAGCGCGTCGCGTCCCATGCCGCTGAACTTCCCTCCGCCGACCTCGTCGCCTTCTATCGCGCCATCGGATCCGAACTCGATCCCGAGCCGCTGGCCCGCGCCTTGATCGCGGCTGGAGCCGCCGCCTGTCTGCCGGTGGCGCTGGAGCGCGATGCCCCGATGATCTTCCGCCGCTGGACCCCAGGCGACCCGCTGGAGGTGGACGCCGCCGGATGCCCTGCGCCCCTGCCTCTGGCCGAGGTCGTCGATCCCGACCTGATCATCACCCCGCTGCTGGCCTTCGACGATTTCGGCGGGCGGCTGGGGCAGGGCGGCGGCTACTACGATCGGACCTTCGCCGCGCGGCCCCACGCGATTCGCATCGGCTTCGCCTTCGCGGGCCAGAGGTCCGCGAGACTGCCCATGGAGTCGCACGACATCCCTCTGCATGGCGTTCTGACCGAGGTCGGCTATACCGCCGCCCGAAAGGTCTAATCCTCCATGAGACTTGCCTTCTTTGGCGACGTGATCGGCAAGTCCGGTCGCGACGGCCTGTCCGACCACCTGCCCGGCCTCAAGCGGGTGCTTAAGCTCGACTTCGTGGTGGTCAATGCGGAGAACGCCGCCGGCGGCTTCGGCATCACCGAGAACACGGCGAAAGAGCTGTTCATGGCCGGCGCTGACTGCCTGACGCTGGGCAACCACTCCTGGGACCAGCGCGAGGCCCTGACCTATATCGTGCGGGAGCCGCGCCTGATCCGCCCCGCCAACTATCCCCGGCTGATGGATGCGCCGGGCGCCGGCGCTAATCTGTTCGAGACTGACAGCGGCCGGACGGTGCTGGTCATGAACGTGCTGGGCCGCATCCACATGGACCCCAACGACGATCCGTTCAGCGCCGTGGACCGAGAGTTGAACGCCGCCCCCCTGGGTCACGTCGCCGACGCCGTCATCGTCGACATGCACGCAGAGGCGACCTCCGAGAAGATGGCCATGGGTCACTTCTGCGACGGTCGCGCCAGCCTGGTCATCGGCACCCACACCCATGTCCCGACCGCCGACTGCCAGATTTTGCCCGGCGGCACGGCCTATCAGACCGACGCCGGCGGGTGCTGCGACTATGATTCTGTCATCGGCAACGAGAAGGAAGAGCCCCTGCGGCGCTTCACCACTCGGATTTCCGGCGGCCGCTACAACCCCGCCAGCGGCCCGGCGACCATCTGCGGCGTCTATGTCGAGACCGACGACAAGACCGGCCTCGCGACCCGAATCGAACCCATCCGCGTCGGCGGCCGCCTCAGCCAGCACATCCCGACAGCCGCCTGAAACGGCGCCGTTGACTGTAAAGATTACGTGTGTAATCGTCTTGGTCTACACATGTAGTCCAAGGAGCCGTCCATGACGCCTGTCACCATCTTCTTTGACGCCGCCGTGCCTGTTCAGGCCATCGTCGTCGCCCTGATCGTCGCCGCCATCGCCGCCGTCGTTGTGACGGTCAAGAAGGTCGCCTCGGGTCCGCACCTGTCGGGCGGTTCGGCCTATCTGTCGGCGCTACGACTTGGCGCGCCCCTGCTCGGCCTGCTTGGCGCCGCCTTCAACGGCCTGATGATGTTCGGCGCCCTGGCGAAGTTCGGACCCCAGCCGATCAACGTCTTGGCCCCCGGCCTGGCCGAGGCGACCTTCCTGGTGGTGATGGGCCTGCTCGTCGGCGTGGTCGGCGTGATTTGCCACTGGGTCGTCGAAGCCCGGGTCGATCGCGCAGTCCTGCGGGCCTGACGTGACGCGCATCGCCGTCACCGAGGCGGAGAGCGCGATCCTGGCCGCCCTTTGGCATCACGGCCCCCTGTCGTTCACCTCCCTGATCGAGGCGGTGAAGGCCGACAATGCCTGGGGCGGCGCCACCATCAAGACGCTGCTCGGCCGTCTGATGCGCAAGGGCGCGGTCCGCTCCCAACGCGACGACGGCCGACAGCGCTATCACGCCGCGATCGAGAGGCGGGACTATCTGGCCGGGGAGGTCGACACGCTCGTCGACCGCCTGTTCGAGGGCCGCCGAGACGCACTCAGGGTCTTCCTCGACGAGGCCTGACGCTCAGCTCGCGGCCGGTCGCCAGGCCTGCATCTCGGCGATCTCTCGCGTCTGGGCAGCGATGACCATCTGGGCCATGCGCCGCACCTCGGGGTCGCGGCTCTCGCGAAGGGCGATCTCGGCCATCGCCACCGCGCCCTGATGGTGGGCGATCATCTTGGCGATATAGGCCTGATCGACCGTCTCGCCCGACGCCGCCGACATCAACCGGTGCATCTCCGCCTCGGAGGCTGCAAAGGCCTGATTCCCCGCCGTCCCATGATCTCCGTCATGAGGTCCAGAGACCTCGCCGGCCGTCACCGTCGCGGCCTGGTTGACGGTCGCGGTTTCGCGCATCGCCTGCTGCACCGGATCGCCGCCGCCGTCACAGGCGGCGAGCAACAGGGGGAGGGCGGCTGCGACGATGAGCGGATGACGGATCATGGATGGCCTTTGCTTGGTTCTGTCGTCGCCAGCTTGCTGCAAAACCCGGCTGCCGTCTCGCATCACGGCGCCGCAGGCGAAGCCGACAAGAGAATAAAATCCTCGCCGGGTCTTGCTCTCCGCTGCCCGCTCCCCACGTCGCGTGGAGGTCTTTGAAATCGTCTCATCCAGCCGCTGACAGCGTGATCGCCTATCCTTCAAGATAGTCGAATTCCACTACGGTCAAAATCTCAACCTTCTGATTTCGTTCAGGTCGATCCGGACTCAACGGACTATCTGGACTCCGCTTTCCGGAGTCCGGTTTCCGGCCGCGATCCGTCAGGCGTCGTGAAGCCGCGCGCTGCCGCCCTCGACGACCATCGACTTGCGCGTCGACAGCACGCCCGTCCGGTCGTGAACCTGGTCCAGCACCTTGAAGTCGGTGCGCCAGCGCTCGGGCGTCACCTCGCAGACGACATAGCCACGCTGCGAGTTGTTGAATTTCAGCTGCGGGTTCACCGACTGGATCGCCGCCATGTCGGGCCGCCGGTCGACCCCGTCGCCGCCGGAGCTGATGGAGGTGGCGACGAACTCGGTCGCGATCGGCTCGCCTTCCGGATTGCGGCCGTCGATGAACAGTTCGCCCGCATAGTTCTGATGCTCGTCGCCCGTCAGGACGACGACGTTGTCGATGCGACGTTCCTTGATATGGTTCAGCAATCTCGCACGCGGTACGCGATATCCCGCCCAGCTGTCCGGGTTGACGCCATAGTCGTCGCCCGGGTTGCGATCCAGGTCCATGACCATGATCTGCTGGGCGAGCGATTGCCATTTCGCCTGCGAGCGGTTCAGCCCGTCGAACAGCCAGGCCTGCTGCGCCTCGCCCAGGACCTCGGCCTCACGCGCATCGATGGCTTCGCAACTCGAGTTGAACCGGTCTCCGCAGGGCTGGTCCGAGCGGTACTGGCGCGTGTCGAGCAGATGTATGTCCAGCAGGTCGCCATAGGTCGCCTTGCGATACAGTTGCATCTGGGAGCCGCGCGGGAAGGACGACCGGCGCAGCGGCATATGCTCATAGAAGGCCTGCATCGCGGCCGCCTTGCGCAGGGCGAAGACCTCGGCCGGCGATCCCTCCTGATCGATGTCGGAGACCCAGTTGTTGTCGATCTCGTGGTCGTCCCAGACCACGAACCAGGCCGCCGACTGGCGCGCGGACTGAAGGTCGGAATCCATCGTGTACTGGGCGTATCGGTGCCGATAGTCATCGACGGAATAGACCTCCCCGCCCTGATGGACGCGCAGGTTCTCCTGGGTCGATGTCCCGCCGTAGGTGCGGTTGCCGCGTCCCTCGTAGATGTAGTCCCCATAGAAGAAGACGAAATCCAGGTCTTCTGCGGCCATCTTGCGGTGGGCGGTGTAATATCCGCTCTCGATCGCCTGACAGCCGGCGACGCCGAACTTCACCTGGGCCAGAGGCGCGCCCACGACCGGCGTGGTCTTGGCGCGGCCGACGCCAGAACGTTCACTGCCGACGCGGAAGCGATAGAAATAAGGCCGGCCGGGCTCCAGCCCCTCGACCTCGACATGGACCGAATGCCCCAGTTCCGGGCGGGCTACGGCCTCGCCGGAACGCACGATCGTGCCGAAACCGACGTCGGCGGCGACCTCCCAGGTCACGGCCATCGCCTGACGTGGCATCCCGTAACCGGGCTCCATCGGCCGCGGCGCCAGCCGCGTCCAGATGACGAACCCGTCGGGCAGGGGATCGCCGGCGGCGACGCCCAGCTGGAAAGGGTTCTCATCGAACACCGCCTGGGCCAGGCCCTCGCGAGGCAGGGTGACGGCCGCAGAACCGGCGCCGAGTCCGGTCAGGAGCAGGCGGCGAGACAGGAACAGGGACATGGCGAACTCCGAAGCGCGGATCCGCATACTGCACCTGTGTGACAGGACGCACGATGTCGTCAGAAACAAGAAGGTTGAAAGGTCGTGCTTCAGGGAGTCATGTTATGCGACGACAGGGGGCTGTCTGACCAGGGTAGGGGCTGAGATTGAAAACAGTGATTTTCACGGTGTCGCTCTGTGTAGCGGCCATTTTTGTTACGGGCGCATCAGCACAGCAGAGCGTGTCCCTGTCCGCAGGTTTCGTTCCCGATCCAGTGACGGTCGAACTCTATTCGGGCGGCGGCAATCAGGCCTCCGATCTGGGACGTTCCTGCGTGGGGACGGTCGGAATCAGCCCCGACGTCGTGCTGAACTTCAGCTCGGCCGGCGGTCGTCTCGCCATCGGCGTCCTGGCCGGAACCGACACCAGCCTGGTGATCAACGGGCCCGACGGCCGCTTCTATTGCAACGATGACAACAGCGGCCTCAATCCGGGTCTGGTCTGGGGACGGGCGCCCAGCGGCCAGTACGACATCTGGGTCGGCGCCGTCGGCGATGCGGGTCCCGCGACCCTGGTCATTACCGAAGGCAGCCTCGACTACTGAAGCTTTCATCCGGACTGATGATGCCGGGCCTCGTCTTCGGGTCCAGGCTCTGTCGGAGCCCCGCGCCGCGTCGGTCCAACACCCTTTCAAACCAGAGGAAACCAACCCATGCGTACTGTACTTCTCGCCTCAGCCATCGCCGCCGCTCTGATGGCCGCCGCCACGTCGGCCGTCGCCCAGAATCCCAGCGCCGCCGCTACATCGGGCGCCACCCGCGCCCGCGCCGGTTTCACCCCGGATCCCATCCGTGTCAGCATCTATTCAGGGGGGTCGATTGACGCCTCGCGCCTGCGCGGTTCCTGCGTCGGCATGATCGCCAGCGCGCCGGACTATGAGTTCACCTATACGGCCGGCTCGTTCCCGCTGAGCTTCGGGGTCGTCTCCAACGGTGACACCAGCCTCGTCATCAACGGACCCGACGGCCGCTGGTACTGTAACGACGACGCCCAGGGCCTAAACCCGATCGTCAACTTCAGCCGTCCGCGGAGCGGCGCCTACGATGTCTGGGTCGGCGCCGTCGGCGAGGCTTCGTCCTCGACCTTGCTGATCTCCGAGTCGAACTGAGGCTCCAATCGATTGGCTCAGCGTTCGCCGGGCCGTCTTCGAGGCGGTCCGGCTTTTCTTTATGCTAGCCCTCGATCCAGCCGGGCATCCAGCCCTCGTGGATTTCCCGCAGATGCTTCAGCGGGATGCTGAACAGGTCCGTCGAGGCGAAGGCATCGCCCATGGCGTGGCCGACGACAGAGGCGTGCAGACCCGCCTCGCGCGCCGCCGCCAGAACGTCCTGCGGGTTCGGAACGGCGACCAGGTAGCGGGCCTGGTCTTCCGCGAAGAGCAGAACGTGGGCGTGGGTCGCGCTTGAGGCGTCCAGCACCACCCCGACATCGGAGGCCAGCGCCAGATCCGCAGCCGCGCCGATCAGGCCGCCGTCTGAAAGGTCGTGCACGCAGGTCAGGCGACCGCCCTCGATCATCGCGCGCACGAAGTCGCCGGTCTTGCGCTCCAGTTTCAGGTCCACCGGCGGCGGCGCCCCGTCCTCGCGGCCCAGCACCTCGCGCAGATAGATCGAAGCGCCCAGCTCGCCTTGCGTCTCGCCGATCAGGACCAGCGAGTCTCCGGCCTCCATGGTCGAGAAGCCGGTCACGATGTCATAGTTGGTCAGCAGGCCGACGGCGCCGACGGTCGGGGTCGGCGGGATCGCGACGCCGTTGGTCTCGTTGTACAGGCTGACGTTTCCGCTCACGACCGGGAAGTCCAGTTCGCGGCAGGCCTCGGCCATGCCGTCGATGGCGCGGACGATCTGACCCATGATCTCGGGCCGCTGCGGATTGCCGAAGTTCAGATTGTCGGTGATGGCGATGGGCAGGGAGCCGACGGCCGTCAGGTTGCGCCACGCCTCGGCGACGCACTGTTTGCCGCCCTCGTAGGGGTCGTTCTGGACGTAGCGAGGCGTGCAGTCCGAGGTCATGGCCAGACCCTTGTCCGTGCCGTGCACCCGCACCACGCCGGCGTCGGCGCCGGTGGCCGAATCCTGCAGGGTGTCGGCCATCACATGGCGGTCGTACTGTTCCCAGATCCAGCGCTTCGATGCCATGTCGGGACAGGCCAGCACCTTCAGCACCGCGTCTTCCCACACCGTCGGCGCCGGAACCTCGCCCGGCGACAGGCGCGGATGCAGCGCGGGCTGAACCCACGGCCGGTCATACATCGGCGCATCGTCGAACAGCGGCGCCAGAGGCACGTCGCAGACCACCTCGCCGTGGTGGTTCAGCACCAACCGGCCGGTCTCTGTCGTCATGCCGATGACGGCGGCGTCCAGGCCCCACTTCTCGAAGATGCGGTGTCCATCCTGTTCGCGGCCCGGCTTCAGCACGGCCAGCATCCGTTCCTGGCTCTCGGACAGCATCATCTCATAGGCGGACATGCCGGTTTCCCGTTGGGGGACGGCATCCATGTTGAGTTCGATCCCCACGCCGCCCTTGCCGGCCATCTCGACCGACGAAGACGTCAGGCCCGCCGCGCCCATGTCCTGGATCGCTGCGACCGCGCCAGAGGCCATCAGCTCCAGCGTCGCCTCGATCAGCAGCTTCTCGGCGAAGGGATCGCCGACCTGGACCGTCGGGCGCTTCTCGTCGGAATCCTCGTCGAACTCGGCCGAGGCCATGGTCGCGCCGTGGATGCCGTCGCGGCCGGTCTTGGAGCCGAAATAGACCACCGACATGTTCGGTCCCGGCGCGGCCGAGTAGAAGATCGCGTCCGACTTCGCCAGGCCCACGCACATGGCGTTGACCAGGATGTTGCCGTTGTAGCCGGAATGGAAGTTGGTCTCGCCCGCCACCGTGGGCACGCCGACGCAGTTGCCGTAACCGCCGATGCCCGACACCACGCCCTTCACCAGCCGCCTGGTCTTCTCATGCCCGATATCGCCGAAGCGCAGGGCGTTCAGCAGGGCAACCGGGCGCGCGCCCATGGTGAAGACGTCGCGCATGATCCCGCCCACGCCCGTCGCCGCGCCCTGATAGGGTTCGATGTAGGAGGGGTGGTTGTGGCTCTCCATCTTGAAGATGCATGCATCCCCGTCATCGATGTCGATGACGCCCGCGTTCTCGCCCGGGCCGCAAATCACGCGCGGCCCCTTGGTCGGGAATTTTCCCAGATGGATCTTCGACGATTTGTAGGAGCAGTGCTCCGACCACATCACCGAGAAGACGCCCAGCTCCAGCTGATTCGGCTCGCGGCCCAGTCGGTCGAGGACGACCTGATACTCGGCGGGGTTCAGGCCGTATTCGGCGGCCAGTTCGGCCATGGTCTTTTCAGGAACGCTCATGGCCGCGCCTCATAGCGGGACTCTCGCGTGAACCCAAGCACCCGCCTGAACTGGACCGCTGACCTCAGGTCGCGACCCGTCTCAGTCCGAGCACGATGATCAGGCCGCCCCCCAACACCACCAGCGATGCCGCCAGGGACCCGAACGCCAGGACGGCATTGCCCCTCTCCTGCTCGGCCACGAATACGCCCAACAACCCCCAGGCGACCGGTAGGGGGTAGGCCAGCACCCGCGTCCGCAAGGTGACGAACAGGCCGAGCGCCGCCGCGATGACTACAGCGACCAGCGCCCACGCGGTCGGAGGAAGGATGGCCGGCAGGTCGCCGTTGCCTGTTGCGACGGTCAAAAGGTTCACCGGAGCCGCCACGGTCAGCCATCCCGCCAGCGCAGCGAGCGGCCAGATCGTCATCCATCGGTCTCGGTCGCCCTTTCCGAGCCTTCGGATGGCGTCTGCTTTCTGCAACAGCGGAATGAGCAGCACGATCAGCGACCCGAAGATCAGTACGATCGTGGCGACTTCCAGATCCCACGCTGCCGCAATGATCCACCAGCCGATACCGAGCAGCGCGAGCACCGATGGCCAGCCGAACGCGCGCAGCATCTCGGTCTCATGTGTCTTCGGCAGCAACTGGCGGACGGCGTAGGTGATCAGCCCCAGATAGATCGGCCCCCAGATGGCGAAGGCCCAGCCGACGACCCGCAGGGTCGCATCGCTGTCAGCAGCGAACTCGGCCGGCGATTGCCCGAGGTTCACCAGTTGTTGCAGTTGGCCGGTAGCAAGCGCGAAGACCATGCAGGCGAAGACAGCCAGCCTTCGGGTCTGCCGTGCCGGGTCGGCGGCAACGAGAGTCGGATGGGGCGAGGTGCTCATACCCGACATTACGCACATCACGTATCAAAGTTCAGCCGGAACCGGCTGTTCGGCGATACGCTATCTCTTGCACATCCTCCGAACAGGAGAGCCGACCATGATCGATCCCAAAATTCCCGCCGAATCGCCTGACCCCGACACCGAAGAAGTCGAGACCAATATTGCATTGGAACAGGGTCTGGGCGTCGGCGCCAGAGAACTGGCCTCGATCGGCGAATCCGGCGCCGATGGCACCCTGGAACGCGACGAGAATTCCGACGAAGCCTAGGCAGCCGCGTAGATCGACCGGAACAGGGTCGCGCCGTCTGCAGAGCCAAGCTCGGCCTCGAAGGCGCGGTCCGGATGGGGCATCATCCCCAGCACATTGCCACGCGCGTTCTGCAACCCGGCGATATCGCCGACCGAGCCGTTCGGATTGTCGACATAGCGGAACACGACCTGACCCTCGCCCTCGATCCGGGCGAGGGTGTCGGCGTCGGCGAAATAATTCCCGTCGCCATTGCCCTGGGTCATGACGACCTCGCGCTGGCCTTGGTAGCCGGCGGTGAAGCGGGTCTGGCCATTGGTCACTTCCAGCGAGATCGGCTTGCAGACGTATTTCAGCCCGGCGTTGCGCAGCAGTGCGCCCGGCAGCATCCCGGCCTCGCAGAGGATCTGGAAGCCGTTGCAGATGCCGACGACAACGACCCCGTCGTCCGCCGCCTTCTTCACCGCCTGCATCACCGGCGACTGCGCCGCCATCGCCCCGCAACGCAGGTAGTCGCCGTAGGAAAAGCCACCCGGCAACACGATCAGGTCGAGGCCCGAAGGCAATTCGGTCTCCTGATGCCAGACCATCTCGACCCGCTCATTGGTGGAGCGTTCGATGGCGACCTTGCAGTCGCGATCACAGTTGGACCCGGGAAAGACGATGACAGCTGCGCTCATGGCGCGGGCGTTTAGCAGGGATTGTCCGGCTTGTCAGTGCGCGGGTTCGACGAGTCCGAGACGCACCTCTATGCGATCCACGCGGTCTTACATATGGCCCAAGCGATTGTAGATATTGCCCACATCCTGCTGAATCGCGACAAGGTGGCCTCGAACGGCGGTCATCTGCTGCTTCAGATCGGACATGTCGGAGCGGACGGCGGATACATCCCTTTGCACCGCCTTGAGCACCTCAAAGATCAGGTCGTTTGTCGCATCGGCCTGAGACGAAACCTATCAGGGTTCGCAGTGGCCTCCAACTCAGCCCTTGTTCTCGTAGGTCGCCGTGATCGACGCCTTGGCCAGGGTATGAAAGTGCAGGTTGAAGCCGTATTTGGCGCCCGAATCCTCGGGCTTCACAGGCAGGCCGTCCACATCGACAGCGAAGACTGTGAAGATGTAGCGGTGCGGACCATGGCCCGGAGGCGGAGCGGCCCCGCCGAAGCCGGGCTCGCCGTAGTCGGTTCGACCCTCGACCGCGCCGGCCGGCACAGGACCGCCGGTCGGGATCTCGCGGATCCCGGCGGGGATGTTGGCCACCGTCCAGTGCCAGAAGCCCGACCCCGTCGGCGCGTCCGGATCGAACACGGTAATGGCATAGGACTTCGTGCCCTCTGGCGCCCCCGACCAAGCCAGATGCGGCGAGGTGTTGCCCTTGGCCTGGACCTGGTCGTCCTTCAGCGTCCCGCCGTCGGTGATGTCGTTGGAGGTCAGGCTGAAGGTCATGGGTCGCGCCTTGCGTGAGGAGTCTGAAACGACCGCCATCTGTGGCGGTTGCTACGCGAGTTCGATCCGGTAGCTCTCGATCACCGTATTGGCCAGCAGGGTCTCGCACATCTTCCCCGCCTCGGCGGCAGGGTCTTCAACGCCATCGAGATCGAACTCGATCAGCTTGCCGACACGGGCATTGGCGACGCCGGCCCAGCCCAGACCCTTCAGGGCGCCTTCGACGGCCTTGCCCTGGACGTCCAGAACGCCGGGCTTCAGGAAAACGTGAACCTTGACCTTGGCCATCAGTGCAGTCCCCCCTGAATCACGGTCGGCATGTCCTTCATGATGCCAAGGCGTTTGGCGACCTCGGTATAGCTCTCGATGACATTGCCCAGGTCGCGGCGGAACCGGTCCTTGTCCATCTTCTCGCCGGTCGCCGTGTCCCACAGGCGGCAACTGTCCGGGCTGATCTCGTCGGCCAGGATGACGCGGCTGAAGTCGTTTTCCCACACGCGGCCGAACTCGATCTTGAAGTCCACCAGGGTGATCCCGACCGCGCCGAACATGCCCGACAGGTAGTCGTTCACGCGCAGGGTCATGGCCAGGATGTCGTCGATCTCCTGGGTCGAGGCCCAGTTGAACGCCGTGATGTGCTCTTCCGTCACCATCGGGTCGTTCAGCTCATCCTTCTTGTAATAGAATTCGATGATCGAACGGGGCAGGGGCGTGCCCTCCTCCTGGCCCAGGCGCGTCGCCAGCGAACCGGCCACGATGTTGCGGCACACCACCTCGAGCGGAATGATCTCGACTTCGCGGATCAGCTGCTCGCGCAGGTTCAGTCGCTTGATGAAGTGGTTGGTGACGCCGATGCCGTTCAGGCGCGTCATCACGAACTCGCTGATGCGGTTGTTGATGACGCCCTTGCCTTCCAGCGTCGCCTTCTTCTGGGCATTGAAGGCCGTGGCGTCGTCCTTGAAATACTGGATCAGGGTGCCGGGCTCCGGTCCTTCGTAAAGGATCTTGGCCTTGCCTTCGTAGATCTTCTTGCGCTTCGAATTCATCATCTTGGTCCCAGACGGGATGGCGCATCGCCCGAAAACGAAAATCGCGCGGCCAGAAAACTCGTCTGGGCGGCGCGATCCGGTCTCGAGCTGTGCGGGAAATGGGTCGCGCGGTCCTTAGCGGAAACTGCCGTGCGACACAAACGAACCCATGTGCGGACTCCGGCGCCACAGGTGGGTATCGTCCGTGAACGGGACGCCGCATGCGAGCCGTTATCCGTTGCGTTGCAGGGGTCTGGAGCGATAGACCACCCCGGCGGCGCCGTCTCATTCTCTGGCCCGCGACGAATGGACTGACGACTGATGACGACCTTCAATGATCGGGAAAAGGGCTTCGAGTCCAAGTTCGCGCTCGATCAGGAGCAGGAATTCAAGGCCATGGCCCGGCGCAACAAGCTGCTGGGTCTGTGGGCGGCCGAGAAGATGGGCCTGAGCCCCGATTCGGCCGAGGAATACGGCAAGGCCGTCGTCCGTGCCGACTTCGAACAGCCGGGCGACGAAGACGTGTTCCGCAAGATCGCCGGCGACTTCAAGGGCTCCGGCCTGAGCGTGTCCGAGGGCGAGATCCGCTCCAAGATGGACGAACTGGCATCCATGGCCCGCGACCAGGTCCGCGCCGGGGAGTAATCCCCGCCGCCGGCCTCCTGGGTCGGTGCTCAATTCCGGACAACAAAAAAGGGCCGCAGCGGGGGGGAGCTGCGGCCCTTCCTTGATCGGGGGCTGGGGTATAGCCTCACCCGATGTCTATTGCGTCTTGCGCCTCAGTGAAATGCAGCAAGACCCAAAGGGTTCACCGAGAAATTCAGTCCGGCATCACGACGGTGTCGATGACGTGAACCACACCGTTCGATTGCAGGACGTCGGCCTGTGTCACGCGCGAGGTTCCGCCGTTCTCGTCGGTCAGGGTGACCGAACCGTCCGGGTTCACATTGACCGTCAGGGTGTCGCCTTCGACGGTGGTCAGTTCGACCTTGCCGGCGTTGGCCTGGGCCTGGGTGGCCAGATCGGCGGCGGTCAGACGGCCAGGCACGACGTGATAGGTCAGGATCTTGGTCAGGTCAGCCTTGCCGGCGGGCGCCAGCAGGGCTTCGCGCGTTGCGACCGGTACCTTTTCGAAGGCGGCGTTGTCCGGCGCGAAGACCGTGAACGGACCGGGGCCCGACAGGGTCTCGGCCAGACCGGCGGCCTGCACGGCGCTGACCAGGGTGGTCAGGTTCGAGGCCTTGGCGGCGTTGGCGACGATCGTGTCGTTGGGGCTCATCGAGGCGCCGCCCACGACAGGGTCGGTCGTGGCGGGGGCCATGGCATCTGCCGGCGCGGCGTCGGTGGCGGTGTTGTCAGTCTCGGCGCCGCTGTTGCAGGCGGCCAGGCCCAGCAGGGCGGCTGAGGCGACGGTAATGGTGAGCAGACGGGTGTTCATGGCTTCTCTCCTGAGAACCGCCTGTGATCGGCGGCGTCGCACGTAAAGACGGGTGGGAGCCCGAAAGGATGCATAACGGCCAAAACGCCGCAGGCGTCGCCTGCCTTCAGGCGTCCTCGGCGAGGAAGTCTTTCAGGATGGCCCAGCGTTCCGCCTTTTCCGCGAGGGTCCGGGATGCATGGGCCGGGCTGGACGAGGGCAGGTCGATCAACGTCAGCCCCTCGATGTCGGCCAGAACCTTGCGCCCGCCCCTCGCCGCCGTTGCGCCGTTGAAGGCGACGGCTTTAAGGCTCGGCAGTCCGGCGATCAGGCCGCGCAGGTCCGCCGCCTCGGGCGACCGGATCGCGGCATCCAGACTTCCCGTCCGTTCCGCCGATGCGATCACATCCCAGAGGCCGACGCCGGAGACTCTTAGAGCCTCGACGCGGTCGGGATAGGCCATGGCCTGCAGGTCGCGACCGATGGCCACGCCGATCAGCCGCCAGAAGCCGTTCTGCGGGTGGGCATAGTACTGGGCGGCCTTCAGCGAGGCGTCGCCGGGAAGACTGCCCAGGACCAGAACGCGGGTCCAGTGGTCGGCGAGGGGCGCGAAGGCCCGTTTGACCGTCACCGCCCCTGTTCGGCGTAGGGCTTGTCGTCGCGCAGCCAGCCCGTGATCGACAGGCGCGGCGCCCCGGCATAGGGGGCGACGGTGGCCACCGTGTGCCATTGCGGCGTCTTGAACAGGGTCAGCACATTGAACCTCGGCATCAGCCCGCGCGGCACGTCGCCGGCCTCGTCGTGGAAAAGCAGCTGGCCGCCCCAGTCCGTCCGCCAGTCGCGTGTCAGCCCCAGCGTATAGGCCGCCCGCCGTTCGCCGACGCCCGTGTCGTTGTGCAGGGTCAGATAGTCGCCGGGCCGGAACAGGGTCGCCTGGGCGTCGATCTTGGTGATCCCCCTTTCGCCCGCCACGGCGGCGCAGAAGTCGCGCGCCTCGGGGCTGTTCAGCAGCTGAACCAGCTCATGGGTCGGATGCCCCGGCTCGTTCCCGGCCAGCAGGGCGTCGATGATGGGATAGGACAGGAAGCTGAAGGCGAAGCCGGTCCGCGCGCCGGTCATGGCTTCGCGCGCCTTGGCCGCCAGGCCCTCGCGGCCAAGTGTCTGGATCGCCTGGGGCGAGAGCCATTCGCCCCTGCCGGCGGCGTCGGTCAGCGACAGACCCCACGGCGTCCCCGTCTTCAGCGCCGCTTCGAGTCGGTCGGCGCTGTCGGGCGTGAGGAAGTCGGGGACCTGCACCATGCCGTCGCGCTGGAACGCGCCGGCGAAGTCGCGGGTATCGAGGTCCGGGTTCAGGCGGATGGGCTCAGGCACGCACTATCCGAACACGCGCCTGAACACCGTGTCCACATGCTTGGTGTGATAGCCGAGGTCGAACAGGGCCTCGAGCTCGGCGTCGGGCACGATCACCACCGGGTCTTCCTTGAGGAAGTCTAGGAAATTCCCCTCGCCACGCCAGACCTTCATCGCGTTGCGCTGGACCGCCTCATAGGAGTCCTCGCGCGACTGACCTAGCTGGGTCAGAGCCAGCAGCACCCTTTGCGAGTGGACGAGGCCTCCGAGTTTGTCGAGGTTCTTCTGCATGTTCTCCGGGTAGACCAGCAGACGCTCCATCACCCCGGCCAGACGGTTCAGGGCGAAGTCCAGGTGGATGGTCGCGTCCGGGCCAATGCCGCGTTCGACCGAGGAGTGGCTGATGTCCCGCTCGTGCCACAGGGCGACGTTCTCCATCGCCGGGACCACTGACGAGCGGACGAGCCGGGCCAGGCCGGTCAGGTTCTCGGTCAGGATCGGATTGCGCTTATGCGGCATGGCCGACGAGCCCTTCTGGCCCTTGTCGAAGAACTCCTCGGCTTCGAGGACTTCGGTGCGCTGCAGGTGGCGGATCTCGACCGCCAGACGCTCGATCGAGGAGGCGACGACGCCGAGGGCCGCAAAGAAGGCCGCGTGACGATCACGTGGGATGACCTGGGTCGAGACGGTCTCGACCTGGAGGCCCATCTTCTCGGCGACATACTCTTCAACAGCCGGATCAACGTTGGCGAAAGTCCCCACCGCGCCGGAGATGGCGCAGGTGGCGATCTCTTCCTTCGCTGTGATCAGGCGACGTTTGGCCCGCTGGAACTCGGCGTGATAGCCGGCGAGCTTGAGGCCGAAGGTCACCGGCTCGGCATGGATGCCGTGGCTGCGGCCGACGGTTGGAGTATATTTATGCTCCTTCGCCCGGGCTTCCAGCGCCGTCAGCACCCGGTCGACGCCGGCGATCAGCAGGTCCGACGCCCGCGCCAGCTGCACCGCGAAACAGGTGTCCAGCACGTCCGAGGACGTCATGCCCTGGTGCAGGAAGCGGGCTTCCTCGCCGACCGTCTCCGACACATGGGTCAGGAAGGCGATGACGTCGTGCTTGGTCGTGCGCTCGATCTCGTCGATCCGGTCTGAATCCCAGGCGGCGTTCTCGCCCTTGGCCCAGATGGCCTCGGCGGCCTCGGTCGGAATGACGCCCAGCTCGGCCATCTTGGTGGCGGCATGGGCCTCGATCTCGAACCAGATCTCGTACTTGGTCTCGGAGGACCAGATGGCGACGGCTTCGGGGCGGGAATAGCGGCTGATCATGGGCCGTGCGTGTCGGTCCCGAGCCCCTCGGAGTCAAGCGGCGGGGCTCCAACCTCTCACTATGCACCCCGGCGAAGGCCGGGGTCCACATCACGGACAGGGTGGCCGGGATGTCGCATCGAGTTCGCTGACCTTGCCCAGGTAATCCTTCGTCTGGACCCCGGCCTTCGCCGGGGTGCACGGTAGAAGAAGAATCACAGGGAGAGCGACCGTGGAACTGATCGTCGGCAATATGGCCTTCTCGACCTGGTCGCTGCGGCCCTGGCTGGTGCTGAAGCGGTGCGGCGCCGAGTTCACCGTGCGCGAGGTCCCCCTGTACGGACCCGAATCGGCGGCGGCGCTCGCCGAGCATTCGCCCAACGGCAAGGTTCCGGTCCTGAACGTCGACGGGGTGACCCTCTGGGATTCGATGGCGATCTGCGTCTTCGCCGCCGAGCGCTTCCCGAACGCGAAGCTGTGGCCGTCGGATGCCCACGCCCGCTGGCTGGCCCGGTCGGTGGCCTGCGAGATGCACGCGGGCTTCGGGGCGATGCGGAGCGAATGCGGCATGGGTCCGGATGCTGCGGGCGTGATCCACACCATGGTCGGGCCAGACCGGGCGCCGACCCCAACGAGCGAATCGGTCGCCGCCGACGTCCGCCGCTTCGTCTCCATCGCGACCGAGATGCGCGCCCGGTTCGGCGCGGGCGGGCCCTACCTGTTCGGCGAGTGGTCGATGCCGGACGCCTTCTTCACGCCGCTAGCCGCCCGGTTCCGTCACTATCAGATCGATCTGGCGGACCACGGGGACGTGGATGGCGTGGCGGCCACATATGTTGCCGCGCTGCTACAGCAGCCGGACTTCCTCGAATGGACGGACCTCGCTGTCACGGTTCGGCCTTTGGTCAGGGTCACGACCGATTAATCAGACCTGCGAACCGGCCCTTAAGGGAACGACGTTACGGTACCGATTGAATCCGAGACCCTTCGCCATGTCCGCCCAACTGACGACCGCCCCGAACATCGCTCCGCCGCAGGCCCAGCGCCGCCCGACGCTGATGACCTATGGCGTGTTCATCCTGGTAGGTTGCTGCCTCTGCGCCTCGCTGGTCGGTAGCATCCTGTAGGGTGTTCGGCCGTCGTCGAGATGGTCTATACAAAAAGGTCTGATAAATCCGCTGCTTGCTGGCGTGTGCCGAGCTAAGCGGTCAAGATTTGGACTCTGTGGACTCGGACAAGCCGAGTCCACAGAGTCCAACCGATTTGGGGCCTAGCGCGTTCCGACCGGCTGCATCGACGCGACCTGAACCGGCTCGGTCGACAGCGGCGTGGGTTCCTGGCCGGGCGGCGGGGCGACATAGTCGAGGCTGATCGGCACCAGGGTCTGGCCCGCCACCACGGCGTCGAGCGTGTTCAGAGGCCCGCCCGTCATGCGCTGATAGATCCAGTAGGCCGCGACGACCTTCTCGACGTATTCGCGCGCCTGGGGCACGTCGATCGTCTCGATCAGCAGCAGGGGATCGGGGTTCGGGCCCAGACGGCGCAGGGCGCCCAGCATGGGGCCGGGTCCGGCGTTGTAGCTGGCCACAGCGCGCAGCAGGTCGCCCTGGAACTCGGGACGCGCCAGCATGCGGTTCACATAGGTCTGGCCCAGACGGACATTGGTCGCCGGGGTAAACAGACGTTGCGGGGTCGAGACGAAGCTGCGGTCGCCGGTCATCTCGGCCGCCGTCGACGGCATGACCTGCATCAGGCCATAGGCGCCCACCGGTGACCGGGCCTCGGCGTTGAAGCCGCTTTCCTTGCGGGCGATCGCGTAGACCAGCGAGCGTTCCAGGGTCCAGCCGCCCTCGGGCGCGATCTCGGGCATCGGATAGTTGGTGACGTCGATCCGGCTGCCGTCGGAGCCGCCGCCGCCTCCGAGGCGTGGGCCCAGCACGCGGGCGAGGCCGGTCCACAGGCGGCGCGTGCGATCGCTGGCGGTGCGCAGGCCGTTGCGCAGTTCGTCGCGGGCGTCGCCGGCGCGGCCAATCTCGAAGAAGGCGACCGTGCGCCGGGCGCGCGGGTCTTCGTTGAGGAAGTCGTCCATCTCGCGCTGATTGACGCCGACGGGGCCATCGCTGGCCGACGAGGTGCGAGCGACCGCTTCATAGGGGGTGGGGCCGTCGCCGTTCAGGATGACCGGCTCTTCGCCGAGCTGACGCAGGGCGATCTGGCCATAGAAGGTGGCGGGCCAGCGTGTGGCCAGGCGCAGGAACTCCGGGATCCGGTCCTGACGGCCGATCTGGCCGGCGGCGCGTGCGGCCCAGAATGCGGCGCCGGCGCGGGTCCAGCCGTCCTCGGTCGGATCGACGGCGACGCGTTCGAAGGCGGTGTAGGCGCGCGGATAGTCGCCGGTGCGCCAGGCCGCCAGGCCCACAACCCACCAGTCGCCGATCTGTTCGCCCTGGCTGACGGCGCCCTGCAGGTCGTCGCGGTTCAGGGCGACGCGGGCGGCCTTGGCGGGATCGGCCTCAGAGTTGCCGCCGCCCGCGGCGACCGCGTCCCAGGTGCGGCTGAAATAGGCGCCCGTCGGGCGGCGGGGCGCCTCGGCGCCGTCCGGGCGACGACGCTCGGCCAGGGCGTAAACGCGCTGGGCGCTCGGCAGGTCGGCATAGTCCTGAAGCCAGGCCGCCAGTTCGTCATAGGAGGCGGTATAGTTCGGGTGGAACATCCGCTCGAACTCGACCTGGCCCAGCAGGACGCGGTCGCCGGCCTGGAGCGCGGAGGCGCGGGCCGCGTCCAGATCGCCGCGACGCAGGGCGTCGAAGGCGGTGGTGTAGCTCAGCCGATCGGCGTTGGAGAGGGCTTTGGTGCTGATGCGGATGCCCTGTTCGCCCTCGGCCCCGATCTCTGAGGCGACGGCCGACAGATAGGATTCGGGGGCGGCGAGGGCTGGCAGTGCGGCGGCCGACGCGGCGGCCATCACAAAGGCGAGCGTCTGCGCCCGGAAGGCGCGGCGGCGGATAATGAACAAGGCGGCGGCCCCCTCGTGCTTCGCGTTCCCGTCTCGATTCAGGAGACGCGTGCTCTGCGATCGGTCGTCAAACAAGAAGTATGCCGCAATGCGGTCGATGCCTCAATCACATCAGCGGCATGGAACCCTGTAACTGTGGTTTCAGGCGTTTTCCTGTCCGTCCAGTTTGACGGCCAGTTCCAGAATGTCCGCCCAGACCTGACGCTTGGCCTGGGGCTGATGCAGCAGGAAGGCGGGGTGCAGGGTCGGCATCACGGGCGCTGAGACGTCGCCCTCGGCCAGCCGCCATTCGCGCCACTGGCCGCGCATCCGCATAATGCCCTCGTCGGTCTTCAGCACGCCCCTGGCCGCCGCCGCGCCCAGCAGCAGCACCGCTTTCGGCTTCATCAGGAAGAAGGCCCGCTCCACGAACGGCGCGCAAACGGCCTGTTCCTGGGGTGTCGGGGTCCGGTTGCCCGGGGGCCGCCAGAAGACGGTGTTGGTGGTGTAGACCTTGCCGGTCAGCCCGGCCGCCGCGATCATCTTGTCCAGCAGCTTGCCGGCCTTGCCCACGAAGGGCTCGCCTGCCGCGTCTTCCTCCGCTCCAGGCGCCTCGCCGATGATCAGGATCGGGGCATGCGGATCGCCCCGCCCGAAGACGCAGCCCCTGGCGCCCATCCCGACCAGTTCGCAGCCCTTGAAGCGGGCGGCGGCCTCGGCCAGCGCCTCCATCGTGTCCGCACAATGGGCCAGACGTCGCGCGTCCGAGGTGGCGTCGACCATGTCGACGACCGGCGTGACCGACGCCGTCGCCCTGGTCACGGCCTTGAGGGCGGGTGCGACGACGATGGTCCGGTCGACCGCCGCCTCCTCGAAACAGGCGCCCACCCCCGCATCAGCCCAGAAGGCGAGCAGGCTTTCGACGGCGGCGATGTCTCGGGGTTCGGCGTTCATGGCAGGGCAGGGTCAGGGATAAGCCTTGACCGCCCTCGCGTCACCTTCCGATAAGTGCCCATAAACAATAAAGCCCACCCGACGTACGAGGAACAAGAAGCGACATGGCCGAGCAAGCGATCGAAGGCGGCGTCGAAACTGCGGCTCAGGAGGCCGTCCTCGACAACCTGCCGCCGCTGGAGGCGCTCGCGGGCGTCGAGCGCGAGGTCATGGAATACGACGTCCTGATCGTCGGGGGCGGCCCGGCCGGCCTCGCCGCCGCCATCCGCCTCAAGCAGCGCGCCGAGAAGGACGGCAAGGACATCTCGGTCGCCGTGCTGGAGAAGTCGGCCGAGATCGGCGGCCACATCCTGTCGGGCGCCGTGATCGACCCCAAGGCGCTGAACGAGTTGTTCCCCGACTGGAAGGCTATGGGCGCGCCGCTTGAGACCCCGGTGACCAGGGACCGGTTCATGGTCCTGGGTCCGATGGGCCAGGTCAGCCTGCCGATGGCGATGCTGCCGCCGATGATGCACAACGACGGCTGCTACATCGCCTCCTTGGGCAACGTCACGCGCTGGCTGGGCGAGCAGGCCGAGGGAATGGGCGTCGAGGTCTATCCCGGCATGGCCGCCAGCCATGTCGTCTGGGATGAACCGTCGGGCCGGGTGAAGGGCGTCGTCGCGGGCGTCTTCGGCATCGACAAGCATGGCCAGCCCACCGGCGACTTCCAGCCCGGCATCGAACTGCACGGCAAATATGTCTTCATCGCCGAGGGCGTGCGCGGATCGCTGGCCAAGACCATCATCGCCCGCCACAAGTTGCAGGACGGCAAGTCGCCGCAGAAATACGGCATCGGCCTGAAGGAGCTGTGGCAGGTCAGCCCCGAAAAGCACCAGCCGGGCCTGGCCCAGCACACGACCGGCTGGCCGCTGGACGAGTTCACCGGCGGCGGCTCCTTCATGTACCACTTCGGGGACAACTACGTGGCCATCGGCTACGTCGTGCACCTGAACTACAAGAACCCCTTCCTGTCGCCGTTCGACGAGTTCCAGCGCTTCAAACACCACCCCGCCATCGCCCAGCACCTGGAGGGCGGGACCCGCATCTCCTACGGCGCGCGCGCGATCACCGAGGGCGGGTTCCAGTCGGTGCCGAAGTTGTCCTTCCCCGGCGGCGTCCTGATCGGCTGCTCGGCGGGCTTCGTGAACGTGCCGCGCATCAAGGGCAGCCACAACGCCATGAAGACCGGCATGCTGGCCGCCGACGCCGCCTACGAGGCTGTCATGGTCGGGCGGTCTGGCGACGAGCTGGTCGAATACCAGGCCGCCTACGAGAACAGCTGGGTCTTCCAGGAGCTGAAGCACGTCCGCAATGCCAAGCCCTTCCTGACCAGGTTCGGCACGACCCTGGGCGGGGCGCTGGGCGTCTTCGACATGTGGTTCGGCACCCTCTTCGGCGGCGCCTCGCTGTTCGGGACGCTGAAGCACGCCAAGACGGATGCCGCCTCGACCGAACTCGCCTCGAAGCACAAGCCGATCGTCTATCCCAAGCCGGACGGGAAGCTCAGCTTCGACAAGCTGTCGTCGGTGTTCATCTCCAACACCAACCATGCCGAGGAACAGCCGGCCCACCTGAAGCTGATCGACCCGACCGTCCCGATCCGGGTCAACCTGCCCAAATACGGCGAGCCTGCGCGCCTCTACTGCCCGGCCGGGGTCTATGAGGTCATCTATGCCGACGAGGTGGCGAAGACCGATCCGAAATTCGTCATCAACGCCCAGAACTGCGTCCACTGCAAAACCTGCGACATCAAGGATCCGTCGCAAAACATCGTCTGGACCACCCCCGAGGGCGGCGGCGGCCCGAACTATCCGAACATGTGAATCCTCCCCCGTTGGGGGAGGGGGACCACGAAGTGGTGGAGGGGGCTAGCCACAGACGCCGGAGTCCGGGAAGAGCCCCCTCCGTCTCTCCGCTTCGCTCCGAGCCTTGAGGATCCGCTCGTATACGAGCCGACCGCAAGCCCCCCGATGGGGGAGGAATGTGCCTTGTCGTCGCCGCATAAGCCGGTGAATGTCGGCGACATGCGTCACGCCTCCCTCCGCTCGATCCTCGTCGCCTTCACCGCCCTGACGGCGGCCCCCGCTTTCGCCCAGGCGGCGCCGCCGGTGGCCGACCCGGCGCCGCGGATTCGGGACGTCCTGCCCGAGCCGCCGATCCCCGCTCCCATGATCGTGGTCGGCGAGAACGCGGACTCGCCCGCGCCGACCATCGAGGCCATTCCCCGCGTCTGGTCCCCCGCGCCGCGCGATGACCAGGGGCGCACCGCCTATGGTCTCTACCTCGCCGGCCGGTCCGCCCTCAGCCGCGGAGAGGCCGAGACGGGGTCCGCCTATCTGAGCGCCGTCGAAGCCCTGACGCCGGAACAGCCGGCCGTCCGCGACCAGGCGTTCACCGCCGCCCTCCTGGCCGGGGATCTGGACGTCGCGGCGCGGATCTCGCCGAGTTCTGACGCCACGCCTGCGGCGTTCAGCGAGGCCGGCGCCCTGGTGTCGGTGGTCCAGACCTTGGTGGCGGGCGAGGCTCGCGTGGCCAATGAGGCGCTCAAGATGCGTCCGGTCCTGGCGCCCCATGCCCGCGCCGCCGCCCTGATCGGCCCGTGGATCGCCGCCGCCGCCGGGGACTGGGACACGGCCCTGGCTGAACCCAACCCGACCGGCGACCCGATCACTGTCCTGTTCGGCCGCTACCATCGCGCCCAGCTGCTGGAGCACCGCCGTCGCTACGACGAAGCCGAGGCCGAACTCCAGGGTCTGGCCTTCGATGCCCGCGCCGCCCCCCTGTTCCGCGCCGCCTATGGCGAGTTCCTGGAGCGTCGCGGCAAGCGCGCCGACGCCCTGGCCTTCTACGATACGACCCTGGCCGCCGGTTCTCAGGATCCCGCCATCGTTTCCGCCAAGGCGCGTGTGGACGCCCGGGGCCGGCCCCCGGCGCTCCCCGACTATCGCGACGGCGCCGCGCGCGCCCTGGTCATCGCCGCGCGTCAGGCGTCCAGCGAGAACGCCAACGAGTTCGCGGTCGTCTATCTGCGCCTGTCGCTGAACCTGCAGTCCGAGCCGGGCAGCCTTTATCTGCTGGGTCAGACCCTGGCCAAGGCGAACCTGGACACGGCCTCTAGGGACGCCCTGTCCCAGGTTCCGCGCAGCGACCTGCCCCTCTATGCGGGCGCCCAGGTCGCCCTCGGCCTGAGTCTGGCCGAGGGGCAGCGGCTGGACGAGGCTCTTGCTGCCTTCCAGGCGGCAAGAGAGGCGAACCCTACCGATCCTGGTATCGCTTTTGTCACCGCCGGCCAGCTGCTGCAGCTGGAGCGGTACGACGAGGCCCTGGCCCTGTTGAACGGCCCGCTGCTGGATACGGGGAACCAGGGCGCCAACGTCCGCTTCATGCGCGGCGCCGCCTATGAATCCCTCGGCCGGATCGCCGAGGCGGAGGCGCAGTTGTGGGCGGCCTTGCAGCAAGAGCCGAACGAGCCGTCCTACCTGAACTATCTCGGCTACCTCTGGGTCGACAGCGGCACGCGGGTGGCGGAGGGCGCCGAGATGATCGCCCGCGCCCATGCCGCCGACCCTGACGACGGGAACATCCAGGACAGCCTCGGCTGGGCCCAGTATCGCCAGGGCCAGTTCGACACCGCCGTCGACACCCTGGAGCAGGCCGTCGCCAAGGAGCCCGCCAACGCCGAGATCAACGACCACCTCGGCGACGCCTACTGGCAGGTCGGGCGCCGGCGCGAGGCGGGCTTCCAGTGGAACCGCGTCCTGACCCTGGACCCCGACGACGAACGTCGCGCCGAGGTCGAGCGCAAATTGACCGAGGGGCTGGAGCTCTGACCACGCCCCGGCCCGACACGCTGTCGGCTCTCGCTCCGGCAAAGATCAATCTGTTCCTCCATGTCGCCGTGCCCGGCGCCGACGGTTACCATCCCTTGTCCAGCCTTGTGGCCTTCGCCGACGTCGGTGACCGGGTCTGGGTGACCCAAGCGGATCGCCTGTCCCTGACGGTCACCGGTCCGTTCGCGGAAGCCCTGGCGAGCGACGACGACAACCTGATCCTGCGGGTCATGCGCGAACTGGGACATGTGGCGGGCATCGGCGAGCCGTCTCTGGCCATCACCCTGGAGAAAAGCCTTCCGATCGCGGCCGGTCTGGGCGGCGGATCGTCGGACGCCGGCAGCGCCTTGAGGCTGGCCGCCAGAGCGCTGGGCCCCGACCTGACCGAGGTCGAGCTGGCGCGCATCTCGCGCGTCGCCGGCGCGGATGGTCCCATGTGCCTCGCCGCAAGATCGGCCTGGGCGGAAGACATCGGCGACCGGCTGACCTTCGAGCCCGCGCTTCCGCCGCTGCACGCGGTTCTCGCCAATCCGGGCCGGCCGTCCCCGACCGGGGCGGTATACCGCGCCTACGACGCCGGAGCGACGAGGTCCGCTGACCGTCCCGCCCCACCGGAGGACTGGTCGCCCGCAACCGTGATCGACTGGCTGGTCCGTCAGCGGAATGACCTTCAGTCGCCCGCCGTGTCCCTTGAGCCCGAAATCGGCGCGGCCCTGTCTGCCATGGCCGCGACCGGCGCCCGCCTGACCCGCATGTCGGGATCGGGCGCGACCGTTTTCGGCCTGTTCGACGACGGCGAGAGCGCCAGGCGCGCAGCAGCCAACCTGCGCAGCAACCACGGCCATTGGTGGGTGGAGGCGACGGTGTTGGGCGATGATGCGGCGAAATCTGCACAATAAGGCAAGGTAACGGCATTATCGTAACGGTCGCCCAGAGATGGCCGTGAGAGCGCCCGAAGTTTTGTCCTGGTCCACTAAATAGCAACGCCATGTGGAACCTGTGCCGGGTGAGAGACTTTTACTGGCTTCGTAACACTGAGTAACGGGCCGCGAGCGTATTCTCCTCGGTGGCCTATGCAGCATTGAAAAGGATACTGTCATGCTTCGCACTCGTCTTCTGACCGCCACCGCCGCCGTGGCCCTGTTCGGCGCCGGTTCCGCCTTCGCCCAGACCGCGCCAATGGCGCCGGTTGGCCCTGCCGCCACCCCGCCGGTCGCCGCTGAAGAACCGGTCGAGGCGCCGGCCGCCGCCGCAGCCCAGGCCGCGACGAATGCCGCCGCTTCGACACAAACTGCCGCTGTCGTGGAAAACAATGTGGTGGATGTGCTGCGTGCCAACGGCCAGTTCACGACCCTGCTGGCCGCGCTTGACGCCGCCCAACTGACAGAGACCCTCAGCACCCAGTCGGCGATCTCGATCTTCGCCCCGACCGACGCGGCTTTCGCCGCCCTGCCTGAAGCCGACCGCACGCGTCTGATGGACCCCGCCAACGTCAACGAGCTGCGCCAGGTGCTGCTGTACCATGTGATCGTGGCCGATGTGAACTCGAGTCAGATCGAGGGCGCCAGGGGCGGCGTCCAGACCGCCGCCACCACCGAAGTGCAACTGGACGGCACCGGCGACGCCATCAAGGTCGACAACGCCACGGTGACCACGGCGGACATTGATGCCGGCAACGGTTCGATCTTCATCATCGACCGCGTGCTGAACCCGGCCGACTCTTTGGTCGCCACCGGCGACGCAGAGGCGGCGACGGCTCCTGCAGCCGCTCCCGCCGGTGAGGACGCGGACGCGGCGATCCCGCCGGCTGACGACACCGTCGACGAGGTGACTCCGCCCGTCGCCACAACGACCACGACGCGCCCGGCGACCAGCGTGAACGCGCCGAACGGCCAGCCGGCCGCGACCACGACGACCGTCGCCTCGCCGACCGTGCCCAACCCGACCGACGGTCAGGTCGATGACGAGGACGCCGACGAGGCTCCGACCCCGGCCCCGCGTCCGCAGTCGTAATCTCTTTCCGGGTTGGTTGAGTTGAAAGGCGGCAGACTCTAGGGTCCGCCGCCTTTCTCCTTGCCCAAAAGACTCCCCCGTGGCCGCACCGACAGAACCGCTTGCCTTCCAGGACCTGATCCTGACCCTGCAGAAATACTGGGGCGATCGCGGCTGCGCGATCCTGCAGCCCTATGACGAACAGGTCGGCGCCGGCACCCTGCACCCCGCCACGGTCCTGCGCGCGCTCGGCCCGCGCCCGTGGAAGGCCGCCTATGTCCAGCCCAGCCGCCGCCCCGGCGACGGCCGCTATGGCGAGAACCCCAACCGGCTCCAGCACTATTACCAGTTCCAGGTCATCCTGAAGCCTAACCCCGACGACCTGCAGGACCTCTATCTCGGCTCGCTGCGGGCCATCGGCATCGATCCCAAACTGCACGACATCCGCTTCGTCGAGGACGACTGGGAGAACCCCACCGTGGGCGCCTGGGGCCTGGGCTGGGAGGTCTGGTGCGACGGGATGGAGGTGACCCAGTTCACCTATTTCCAGGGCGTCGGCGGCATCGAGGTCGACATCGTCTCGGGCGAGCTGACCTACGGGCTGGAGCGTCTGGCCATGTATGTCCAGGGCGTCGACAACGTCTATGACCTGAAGTTCACCAAGGAGGGCCTGACCTATGGCGAGGTCTTCCTCGAGAACGAGCGTCAGCAGAGTGAAGCCAACTTCCACGGCTATGACATCGAGGGGCTGAAGCGCCGGTTCGAGGATATGGAGGCGGAATCGACCCGTCTCCTCGCCATGACCGGGCCCCAGGGGCAGCAGCTGGTCCTGCCCGCCTACGACCAGGTCCTGAAGGCCTCACATCTGTTCAACCTGATGGACGCCCGCGGCGCCATCGCCGTCGCCGAACGCCAGAGCTACATCGGCCGCATCCGCGACCTGTGTAAGGCCTGTGCGCTGGCGTATGTCGAACAAGAGCGCGCATCGGCATGACCGCCCCCCATTTCCGTGCATCCCCGCGAAGGCGGGGACCGAGTGCTTTGGGCGACAGGCCTGACCGGCAGAGCGCGAGCCCTCATCCCACGCACCGTGCCTCACAACAGAACTGGATCCCCGCCTTCGCGGGGATGCGCGGATATAATTCGAGCCTGTAATGCCCCAACTCCTCCTCGAACTGTTCTCGGAAGAGATCCCCGCCCGCATGCAGTCGGGCGCCGCGCGCGACCTCGAACGTATGGCGACCGAACGGCTGAAGGCCGCCGGGCTGACGTATGACACCCTGACCACCTACGCCGGCCCGCGCCGGCTGACCCTGGTGGTCGAGGGCCTGCCGGCCGCCACGCCCGAACGCAGCGAGGAGGTGCGCGGGCCGCGGGCCTCGGCGCCGGAACAGGCGCTGGAGGGCTTCCTGCGCAAGACCGAACTGACCCGCGCCGACCTGACCGAGCGGGACGGCTTTTTCTACGGTCTCGTCCGTGAGCCGGGCCAGAAGACGACGGATCTTGTCGCCGACATGGTCGAACAGATCGTGCGCGGCTTCCCCTGGCCCAAGTCGATGCGCTGGGGCGACGGCACGCTGCGCTGGGTCCGGCCGCTGAAGCGCATCCTCGCCGTGTTCGACGGCCGGGTGGTTCCGTTCGAGATCGACGACATGCCGGCCGAAGCCGTCACCGAGGGCCACCGTTTCATGGGGGCGGGCAAGCCGTTCGCGGTCCATGATTTCGCCGACTACCGCGCCAAGCTCGAACAGCATTTCGTCCTGCTCGACTTCGCCGACCGCAAGCTGAAGATCCTCGAGGCCGCCCGCGCCGCCTGCCATGCGCGCGGCCTGGAACTGGTCGACGACGACGGCCTGCTGGACGAGGTCGCCGGCCTCGCCGAATGGCCGACGCCGATTCTGGGCGACAGCGACCCGCAGTTCCTCGACCTGCCGCCCGAGGTCGTGCGTCTGTCGATGAAGGTGCACCAGAAGTATTTTGCGGTGCGCGACCCGGCGACCGGCAAGCTGGCCCCCAACTTCATCGTCGTCGCCAATGTCGAGGCCTCGGACGGCGGCGTGGCGCTTGCCGCCGGCAACAGCCGCGTGCTCTCGGCCCGCCTGAACGACGCCCGCTTCTTCTGGGACGAGGACAAGAAGGTCGGCTTCGACGCCTGGCTGTCGAAACTGAGCGGCGTCACTTTCCACGCTAAGCTCGGCACCCTGGCCGAGCGGACGATGCGCATCGCCGCCCTGGCTCGCGAGATCGCCCCGCTGGTCGGCGCCGATCCGGATCAAGCCGAACGCGCCGCCCGCCTGGCCAAGGCCGACCTCGCGTCCGGCATGGTCGGCGAGTTCCCGGAGCTTCAGGGCGTCATGGGCGGCTACTACGCCCGCGCCTTCGGCGAGCCCGAGGCCATCGCCGACGCCATCCGCGACCACTACAAACCGCAGGGCCCGGCCGACTCGGTCCCGACCGCGCCACTAACCGTCGCCGTCGCCCTGGCCGACAAGCTGGATACGTTGGTTGGTTTCTTCGCCATCGACGAGAAGCCCACGGGATCGAAGGACCCATTCGCGCTGAGGCGGGCGGCGCTGGGGGTGATCCGGCTGGTGCTGGAAGCGAAGGCTCGCATCAACCTCCACTTCATCGCAGTCGAGCATGCCAAACGGATGCTCGGCGCTGGCTACTTGGACGTCGTCGATCGGATTGAGGCTCTTCTGCAGTTTGTGGAAGAGCGGCTCGTTGTGCTTCTCCGTGAACGTGGCTCACGTCACGACATCGCAGCGGCCGCCTTTGCTACGATTGGAACGACTGAGATCTTCATCGACCAACTGGTGGCACGAGTGGAGGCGCTCGACGCCTTCCTGTCGACCGACGACGGCGCCAATCTGCTGGCCGGCTACAAGCGCGCCTCCAACATCCTCAAGGCCGGGGAGAAGAAGGGCGCCGTCCCGACCGGCATGGTCCAGACCGGCCTGCCGAACCAGCCAGAGGCCGAGGTCAAACTCGTCTTCGCCACCGAGGCCGCCCGCACCACCGTCGACGCGGCTCTGGACGCCGAGGACTTCGCCGCCGCCATGACGGCGCTCGCCCGTCTGCGCGCGCCGGTGGACGCCTTCTTCACCGACGTGATGGTCAACTCCGACGTGGCCGAGGAGCGCGACAACCGCCTGAAGCTGCTGGGTCAGGTCCGGGCGGTGATGGGCAAGGTCGCCGACTTCGGACAGGTGGCGGGGTAGGCGCTCAACGTCACCCACCAGACACAGCGACCTCTTCCACGGCCAAGCTGAGACCTTGAGCATACCCGCGCGTTCCGACGGCAACCCGCAGTCAGGACGCCCTCATGCCCACGACCAAAACCTCCACCATCCCCGGCGCCGCCGGCGAGACCCATCAGACCGCCTCGACGCCGGAGACCCGGCTTACGACCAATCACGGCGTCCCCGTCAGCGACAATCAGAACACCCTGTCGGCCGGTCCGCGCGGGCCGCATCTGCTGGAAGACTTCGTCCTGCGCGAGAAGATCCAGCATTTCGACCATGAGCGGATCCCCGAGCGGATCGTCCACGCGCGCGGCTCGGCCGCCCACGGCGTGTTCGAACTGACCGAGAGCCTCGCCGACTACACCACGGCGAAAATCTTGACCGAGGTCGGCAAGCAGACCGAGCTGTTCACCCGCTTCTCGACCGTCGCCGGCGGCGCCGGTTCGGTCGACACGCCCCGCGACGTGCGCGGCTTCGCGGTCAAGATGTACACCACCGAAGGCAACTGGGACCTCGTCGGCAACAACATCCCGGTCTTCTTCATTCAGGACGCCATCAAGTTCCCCGACCTGATCCATGCGGTGAAGATGGAGGCCGACCGGGGCTATCCGCAGGCGGCGTCGGCTCACGACACCTTCTGGGACTTCATCGGCCTGATGCCCGAGAGCACCCATATGATTATGTGGGCCATGTCGGACCGGACCATTCCGCGATCCTTGCGCATGATCGAGGGCTTCGGCGTCCACACCTTCCGGCTGGTCAATGCGGCGGGCGAGGCGACCCTGGTCAAGTTCCACTGGCGGCCGCGTCTCGGCACGCAGTCGACCTGTTGGGACGAGGCGGTCAAGATCGCCGGCGCCGACCCGGACTTTCACCGCCGCGACCTGTTCGAGGCCATCGACGCGGGCGACTTCCCCGACTGGGATCTGGCGGTCCAGCTGCTGACGCAGGAACAGGCCGACGCCCTGCCGTTCGACGTGCTGGATTCTACCAAGCTGATCCCCGAGGAACTGTATCCCCTGCGGGTCATCGGCAAGATGACGCTGAACCGCAACCCGGACAACTTCTTCGCCGAGACCGAACAGGTCGCCTTCCTGCCCACCAACATCCCGCCGGGCATCGACTTCTCGGAGGACCCGCTGCTGCAGGGCCGGCTGTTCTCCTATCAGGACACCCAGCTGTCGCGTCTGGGAACGGTCAACTTCCACCAGCTGCCGATCAATCAAGCCAAGGGCTGCCCGTTCCAGAACATGCAGCGCGACGGACAGATGCAGATGGCCGTGCCCAAGGGCCGCGCCAACTACGAGCCCAACAGTCTGTCGCAGGCCGGAGAGGACGGCGGTCCGCGCGAGGATCCGAAGGGCGGCTTCCGCTCGTTCGAGCAGCCGGTCGAGGGGACCAAGATCCGAATCCGCGCCGAGACCTTCGCCGATCACTATTCGCAGGCGCGGCTGTTCTTCCTCAGCCAGACCGACATCGAACAGGCCCACCTCGCCAGCGCCCTGGTGTTCGAACTGTCCAAGGTGACGATGGACCATGTCCGCGACCGGGTGCTGGGCAACCTCCAGAACGTGGACGCGGCCCTGGCCCAACGCGTCGCCGACGGCCTGAACGTCAAACTGCCCGCCGCCAATCCGGCCGCCAGCGCGCCCTGTGACATGGACGCCTCGCCGGCCCTGCGGATCGTCGGCAAATATCCGGACACCCTGAAAGGCCGTGCAGTCGGCATCCTTGTCACCGACGGCGCGGACGGCGCAGTCATCGACGCCGTCAAGGCAGCGGCCGAAGGCGCGGGCGCGACGGTCAAGATCGTGGCCCCCAAGATCGGCGGCGTGACCCTGAAAGGCGGCAAGAAGCTCAAGGCCGACGGCCAGCTGGCCGGCACGCCTTCGGTGGTGTTCGACGCCGTGGCTCTGGTCCTGTCCGAGGCCGGTTGCGCCGAACTGGCGAAGGTGGGGGCCGCCATCGACTTCGTGGCCCACGCCTTCGGCCACCTGAAGGCCATCGGGTTCACGGCGGAGGCTCAGGCCCTGCTGGACAAGGCCAATGTGGAGGCGGACGACGGCGTCGTCGATCTGGCGGATGGCGCCGAGGCCTGGCTGGCTCCTGCGGCCACGCGCCAGTGGGACCGCGAGCCCAAGGTCCGCATGCTGGCCTGATGTTGGATTCCGGCGTCTCTTGCCCGGGAGACGCCGGAACCCAAACAACCCATCACCCTTTGTTACAGCCCGGCCTCGCCTTCGCGTCCGCAGCATTGTAGTCAAGGCCGCACGCGAGCGGGGTCAACCCGCCGGTCACGACACGACTTCAAAGGACTACCGATGACTCAGTGGGTGTACGGCTTCGGCGGCGGGTCCGCCGACGGCGATGCGTCGATGAAGAACCTGCTCGGCGGCAAGGGTGCAAACCTCGCCGAGATGGCCAGGCTGGGCCTGCCGGTGCCGCCGGGCTTCACCATCACGACCGAGGCCTGCGTCCACTATTTCTCGAACGCCAATGCCTATCCCGCCGATCTCGCCGAACAGGTCGCCGCCGGTCTGAAGACCGTAGAATCGGTGGTCGGAAAGACCTTCGGCGATGCCTCGAACCCGCTGCTGGTCTCGGTCCGCTCCGGCGCCCGCGCCTCCATGCCGGGGATGATGGACACGGTCCTGAACCTCGGCCTCAATGACGAGACGGTCGAGGGCCTGGCCAGATTGTCGGGCGATCGCCGCTTCGCCTTCGACTCCTATCGCCGCTTCATCACCATGTATTCGAACGTGGTCCTCGGCCTGTCCCACGACGATTTCGAGGAGGTTCTGGACGACCACAAGGACCGTCTGGGCGTCACCGTCGACACCGACCTGTCGGCCGCCGACTGGGAAAAGGTCGTCGCAGAATACAAGATCGTCGTCGAACGCGAGCTGGGCAAGCCGTTCCCGCAGGACCCGCACGAACAGCTGTGGGGCGCGGTCTCGGCCGTCTTCGCCAGCTGGATGAACGACCGGGCGAAATTCTATCGCCGCATGCACGACATCCCCGAAAGCTGGGGCACGGCCGTCAACATCCAGTCGATGGTGTTCGGCAATATGGGCGAGACCTCGGCCACAGGCGTCGCCTTCACCCGTAACCCCTCGACCGGCGAATCGAAACTCTACGGCGAGTTCCTGATCAATGCCCAGGGCGAGGACGTCGTCGCCGGCATCCGCACGCCCCAGTCCCTGACCACCGCCGGCCGCGAGGAAATGGGCGAGACCGCCCCCTCGATGGAAGAGGCCATGCCCGTGGTCTTCGCCCAGTTCGTGGATGTGGTCGGCACCCTGGAACGCCACTATCGCGACATGCAGGACATCGAGTTCACGGTCGAACAGGGCCGGCTGTGGATGCTGCAGACCCGCAACGGCAAGCGCACCGCCAAGTCGGCGCTAAAGATCGCCGTCGACCTCGCTGCCGAGGGGGTGATTTCCCAGGAAGAGGCCATCAGCCGGGTCGAGCCCTCGGCGCTCGACCAGCTGCTGCACCCGACGCTCGATCCCAACGCGACCCGCCACGTCGTGGCCGCTGGTTTGCCTGCCAGCCCGGGGGCCGCCACCGGCAAGGTCTGTTTCGACGCCGACGAGGCCGAACGGCTGAACCAGCTCGGCGACGCCGTGATTCTGGTGCGTGAGGAGACCTCGCCGGAGGACATTCACGGCATGCATGCAGCGCGCGGGATCGTCACGGCGCGCGGCGGCATGACCAGCCACGCGGCTGTGGTCGCTCGCGGCATGGGCCGCCCCTGCGTCTCCGGCGCCGGCGAGATCCACATCGACGAGAAGGCCCAGACCTTCACTGCGCGCGGTCGCGTCTTCAAGGCGGGTGAGATCATCACCATCGACGGGTCGAAGGGCGAGGTTCTGGACGGCGCCGTGGCCATGATCGAGCCCGAGCTGACCGGCGATTTCCAGACCCTGATGGCCTGGGCCGACAAGGTCCGTCGCCTGCGGGTGCGCGCCAATGCCGAGACCCCGCTGGACGCCCGCACCGCGCGGGGCTTCGGGGCCGAGGGCATCGGCCTGTGCCGGACCGAGCACATGTTCTTCGACGAGGCCCGGATCGCCGCCGTGCGCGAGATGATCCTGGCCGACGACGAGGCCGGCCGCCGCACGGCGCTGAACAAGATCGAGCCGTTCCAGAAGTCGGACTTCGTCGAGCTGTTCACCATCATGGCCGGCCTGCCGGTCACCGTGCGCCTGCTCGACCCGCCGCTGCACGAGTTCATCCCGCACACGGACGAGGACATCGACGCCCTGGCGGCGACCTCGGGCATCGACGCCGCCAAGCTGAAGCGCCGCGCCCGCGAACTGCACGAGACCAATCCGATGCTCGGCCACCGCGGCTGCCGTCTGGGCGTCGCCTATCCCGAGATCTACGAGATGCAGGTGCGGGCCATCCTCGAGGCCGCGCTGGAGGTGAAGAAGACCGCCGCCGAGGCCCCGATCCCGGAGATCATGCACCCGCTGGTCGCCATGGGTCTGGAGATGAAATATCTCCGCGAGCTGACTGACCGTGTGGCCCGCGATGTCTTCGCCAAGGCCGGCGACAGCGTCGACTATCTGGTCGGCACCATGATCGAACTGCCCCGCGCGGCCCTGCGCGCCGGGGACCTGGCCGAACACGCCGAGTTCTTCTCCTTCGGCACCAACGACCTGACCCAGACGACCTTCGGCATCAGCCGGGACGACTCCGGCCGCTTCCTGCAGGCCTATATGGACAAGGGCATCTTCGAGACCGATCCCTTCGTCCGCCTCGACCAGGACGGGGTCGGCGACCTGATCCGTATCGCCGCCGAGCGGGGCGGGGCGGCGCGTCCGGGCATCAAGATGGGGATCTGCGGCGAGCACGGCGGCGACCCGTCCTCGATCGCCTTCTGCGAGACCGTCGGCCTCGACTACGTCAGCTGTTCGCCCTATCGCGTGCCGATCGCGCGTCTGGCGGCGGCCCAGGCGGCCCTGGTCGCGCGCGGCGCCGAGGCCCGCGAAAAGGATCGGTAGACGCTTCCTTCTCCCCTTGCGGGAGAAGGTGGCCGAGCGCAGCGAGGTCGGATGAGGGGTCACTCCAACACTGGAGGTCAGAGTTGCCAAATCCCATCCCGACCGTCTGTGTGACCCTTCATCCGTCAGCCTTCGGCTGCCACCTTCTCCCGCAAGGGGAGAAGGAAGCGTGAGAATCGCCGTCGTCGGCCCGGGCGCCATCGGCGGCACGGTCGCGGCCTGGCTGTCTCACAGCCCGTTCGTCTCGTCGGTCACCCTGTGCGCCCGCACCCCGCTCGACCGGCTGGTGGCCGAGGCCCCCGACGGGCGCCTGATCGAGGCCAGCCCCCGCGTCGTCATCAAACCCTCTGAAATCGTCGCCCCCGTCGATTGGGTCATGGTCGCCACCAAGACCTATGACGTCGCCGCCGCCTCACGCTGGCTGGCTCCGCTGGTCGGCCCCGACACCCATGTCGCCGTGCTCCAGAACGGCGTCGAACACGTCGAACGGTTCGCCCCGTTCATCGCCGCCGACCGGATCGTGCCCGTCGTCGTCGATATTCCGGCCGAGCGCAGCGCCCCTGGCCGCATCCAGCACCGCCGCGACGGAACGATCGTCGTCCCGGCCGGGGAGGCGGGCGAGGCCTTCGCCGCCCTGTTTGCCGAAAGCGTCATTGCCGCCTCGACCACCGACGACTTCACCACCGTCGCATGGACCAAGCTGGCCCTGAACTGCGCCGGCGCGGTCAACGCGCTGACCGGTCTGCCGGGCGGGGTGGTGCGCGAGGCGGGCGTCGCCGACCTCATCCGGGCCATGGTGCGCGAATGCGTCCTGGTCGGTCGGGCGGTCGGGGCGGATCTGGGCGACCATATTCCCGACTGGGTCGTCGAGCGGGCCGAGACCTCCCCGCCGGACTCCGTGAACTCCCTGCTCGGCGATCGTCTGGCGGGTCGGCCGATGGAGTGGGACGCCCGCAACGGCGTCATTGCCCGTCTGGGCGCGGCGCATGGCATCCCCGCTCCGTTGAACGCCATGGCCGCGACCCTGCTGTCAGCGACGAAATAGGGCAGCAAAGCGGCCAGTATAACGCCGTCTGTGCTTCGTCGCGCACAGTTGCCATCGTGTAATGAGCGGGCCTTGGAACGGCCCTGCTCTATACATACTTGAGCTCTCGCTGGATGGGGCCGGGACAACAGTCCCGCATCTCGGAGTTAAAGAAACTATGCGTAACATTCTTCTCGCAACCGCCGCCATTTCACTGTTCGCTGTTCCGGCAATGGCCCAGACCGTTTCCTCGCCTCAGTGGTCGGGTTCGGTCGGATACACCGCGCTGGACGGCGACAACGTCGATCTCGGCGCGATCACGGGTCGGGCCACCGCCCGTCTGCACCCGAACTTCGCCGTCGAAGGCGAAGCCTCCATCGGCGTCAAGGACGACGACATAACCGTGGCCGGCGTGAACGGCTCGGTGGAACATGACTATGACGCCGCCCTCTATGCCGTGGGCGTCGTGCCGGTGAGCCCGAACTTCGAACTGTTCGGCCGGGTCGGCTACGGCACCACCTCGATCAAGGCCGACATCGCCGGCGTCAGCGCCCAGGAAGACGGCGAAAGCGTCAACTACGGCGTCGGCGGCACCTACTATCTGAACGCCCAGAACGGCCTGCGCGCCGACTGGACCCGCCGCGACTTCACCGACGACAACGGCGGCGAAATCGACACCTACGGCGTCAGCTACGTGCGTCGTTTCTAATAAAAGGCCGTCTCCTCCCTGCGCCGAAGGCGTGGGGAGGTGGCTCGCAGCGAAGCGGAGAGGCGGAGGGGATCTTGCGGTGCGAAGAACCCCTCCGTCAGCTCGCAAGGGGCTCGCTGCCACCTCTCCATCGCTGCGCGACAGGGAGGAGACAATCGGCGTCAGCCTGGCTCTGCGATCAGCGCCCAGCGCATCGACCCGTCGCCAAACGGCCGGGTGAACCATTCCGAATAACGTTCGAAGGCCTCGACCACCGCCTGCCTCAGGTCCTGGGTCACGGGTTCGCCGCGCTGACGCTTCAGGGCCGCGACACAGTCTATGACGACGTTCTGGTGCGCCGAACCGCCGAGCGATTTCAGCACCATCGCGACGTCTCGTGCGAGGGCTTCCAGGAAATTGGGTTTGGCGGGCGCTTGGCTCATCGGGGACTCCGTGCCGCTCGGCGTCTGGTTGCGAATACCTCCCAGACTCCCGCAGCAGGCGCAAGCTATGCCGATGTTCGCCGGGTCATCACTTCGTGATCAGCGCTTCCTGACGAACACGGTCCCGGCCGAATAGCCCGCGCCGAAGCTGCAGATCAGTCCCGTCTCCCCCGCCGCGATCCCGTCGTGATGCAGGTGGAAGGCGATGATCGATCCCGCCGAGGAGGTGTTGGCGTATTCGTCCAGGATGATGATGTTCTCGTCCTCGGCGGGGTCGCGGCCCAGGACCTTGCGGCCGATCATCTGGTTCATGTTGATGTTGGCCTGGTGCAGCCACATCCGCTTCAGGCCGGTGGGCTCGATGCCCAGGTCTCCCGCGTGGTCGATGATCATCTCCGAGACCATCGGCACCACGTCCTTGAAGACCTTACGGCCTTGCTGGATGAACAGCTTGTCGTCCTGCTGGCCGGCGGTCCGGTCGCCCCCAGAAGCGGCGCCCGTCTCCAGCGCCCAGCGGTTCAGGAAGCCGAAATTATTGCGGATGTTGTTTGAGAAGACGGTCTTCAGCCGCGTGCCCAGAACGTCCCAGCCGCCGGGCCCGGCGGTGTCCGAGCTCTCTACGATTACGGCGGTGCAGACATCGCCGAAGATGAAGTGGCTGTCGCGGTCGGTGAAGTTCAGGTGCGCCGAACAGACCTCGGGGTTGACCATCAGGACGGCCTTGACCGAGCCGCCGGCTATGAAGTCCGCCGCCGTCTTGATGCCGAAGGTCGCCGAACTGCAGGCCACGTTCATATCGAAGCCGAAGCCCTCGATGCCCAGTGCCTGCTGCACCTCGACCGCCAGGGCCGGATAGGGGCGGGGCATGTTGGAGGCGGCGCACAGGACCGCGCCGATCTCCGAGACCGGCTTGCCCCAGGCCTCGATCGCCTGACGCGCGGCCTTGACGGCCATTTCGGCCATGATCGACAGTTCGTCGTTGCCACGCTCGGGGATGCGCGGCGCCATCCGTTCGGGGTCGAGTACGCCGGTCTTGTCGAGGACGAACCGGCTCTTGATCCCGGACGCCTTCTCTATGAACTCGACCGAGGAGGGCGTCAGGGCGGCGACATCGCCCTCGGCAATCTGCAGGGCATGATCCCTGTTCCAGCGCTGGGCCCAGGCGTTGTAGGCCTCCACCAGTTCGGCGTTCGAGATCGACTGTTCAGGAGTGAACAGGCCGGTGGCGGCGATGACGGCGTGGGTCACGAGTGGTGCGTTTCCTGTTTCATCCCCCCGTGCACCCCGGCGAAGGCCGGGGTCCAGATCACAGGCTCGAACGGTTGGAGCAGCATTGGAAACACTGACCCTGGAACCGGGAATGCCATCTGGACCCCGGCCTTCGCCGGGGTGCACGGTGAGAAGGGACCCAATGTAGATTGGGCCTCTGCGTGAACCTTCAATAGGCCGGTGGGGGGCGTCGGTCGAGACTGGCGAGGATGCCCTTGCACCAGCGCGCGATCTGGTGCGGCGGCGCCTCTGGCGGAGGGTCGTTTCGGGCGGCGATCAAGGCGGTCACCAGATCCTCGGCCTCGCAGGGCCAGCCCTCCGGCGTGACATAGATCGGGTACTCGATCAGGGCGGCGGCCACGAGTGCGTCCAGGCTCGCCAGGCGCGTCCGGCGCTCGTAGGTCATCCTATCCTGCGTCAGTCCCCAGCCGCCGTAGAAGGGTCGGCCATAGGTCGCCACGGTCTTGCCGCGCAGCAGGGCCTCGAACCCCGACAGGGACGTCAGGGTCGCCAGCACGTCGCAGGCTTCCAGACAGTCGATGATGTCGAAGCCGTCCGCCGTCGCGTCCACGGCATGGATGGCTGAGGCTTCCAGCATTCCGGGCCGGTTGCCGCTCATGACGTCGGGATGGTTGCGATAGATCAGGAAGGCGTCAGGGAAGTCCGCCCGCGCCGCCTCGGCCAGGCCGGAGTTGGTGCGGATGTCGCCGCAGCCCTTGAGGATCGACTTGTCGTTCTCGACCTGGCCGACGACCAGCACCTTGCGACGGTCCTTCGGCCAGTCCGGCCGCGCAGAACCGCCCGCGAGATTGTATTTCGACAGGCCGGCCTCGACGACGCGCCGGCGCAGGACGGCCGCGCGCGCCTCCAGAACGGGCGACTGCGCGCCAGCCTCGATCAGGCTCTCCAGCCGCGAGCGCCGGCTCGGGTCGTAGTAGACGCCCTCGTCATCCAGGGCGACGCTGAGCGCCCCGAAGAAGTCCGAGCCCAGCCCGCGCGAGCGGATGAAACCATCCTCCATCCGCACGACGGGCGCGGTCGTGGTCTCTGCGACACCCGCGATCTCCGGCGTCTCCTTGCCCGCCCAGTAGATCAGCCGCCCGCCGTTCTCCTCGGCCTTCGCCGCCGCTCTGCTGGCGGAGGAGAAATACTTCATCGTCGTGCGCGGGCCGTTCAGCAGCCGCCGGATCGGCGGGCGTTTGGCCGGCGAGAAACCGACCCCCGCCCAGTAGCCCGCCAGCCGCTCGGCCCGGTCCCGCAACGAAATCAGCCGATCCACCGCGGCCTCGGCCTCGCAGCGTCGGCCAGTCACGGGGTCGACGTAGCGGGGGTAGGCGATCAGGGCGGCGGCGGCGACGGTCTCCAGGTCGCGCGCGACCCCGCGTCGTCCGGTCTGGACCTCATCGGTCGTCAGCCCCCATCCCGAATAGAAGGGGGCGCCGAAACAGCGGACAGGCAGGCGCCGCAACAGGGCCTCGAATCCCAATGCGGAGGTCACGCACCAGACCTCATCCACCTCGGCCAGAAGCTCAACCGGCCGAACGTCTGTATCCAGCAAGGTCACGCCGGTCAGGCCCGCTTCGGCGATACAGCCCTTCTTCTTTCCCGCCGCCACGGCGGGGTGACGCTTGACGATCAGCTGGGCGTCGGGCCGTTCCGTCCTGGCCGTTCGCACCATGTCGGCGAAGCTCTGCGGCCCCGCCAGCCCATAGCCGATCGAGGCATCGCCCTCCGTCTGATCGACGAGCAGGATACGGGGCCCGGGCTTCAAAATCGACCGGTCCAGCGGGCCGCCCATGTTGGTTTTGGACAGGCCTGAGGCCACCACCTTGTAGATCAGCGCCGCCGACCGCGCGCGCATCCCGGCGTCGCACCACTCCGGCGCCGTCTCAATCAGCCGTTCCAGTCGCGAGGGCCGGGTCGCATCGTAATAGACCCCGATGTCGTCGGCGATCAGGCTCAGTGACGCCGCCCCGGTCTCGCCCAGGCCGATGGAGCGCAGGAACCCGTCCTCGAGCGCCAGATAGGGCAGGTTCCGGCTCTCGGCCCGCTTGCGGCCGACGGTCGACGTCGGCTTCAGGCCCCAGCCCACGATGGCGTCTACGGCCGCGAACGGGCTGGCCTTCAGATCGAGCTCAGGCAGGAAGGTCCGCAGGAATGGAACGTCAAGGATGCCCGGAGAACAGACCCAGGTCCGCCGGGGCGAACCGCCGCGTGCGTCAGTGCTGAGGGGGACAGGGTGTTGCAACCGTTACGCTTTCGCCGAGCTCGGCTATCGCTCTATCGGCTCGCGGCGGCGCGCGCCAGCAGCGCCTGTGCGCGTGCGAGATGAAGGCGCTCGACCATGGCGTCGGCGAGGCGGATCGCGCCCGATCCCTCCGCCCCCGGAGCGGCGAAGGCATCGACGATAGCCTGCGCCTGCGTAATCTCGTCCGGGCTCGGAGCAAAGGCCGCGTTGGCCGCTTCGATCTGGTTCGGGTGGATCAGGCTCTTGCCGTCGAAACCATACAGGCGGCCCTGAGCGCACTCGGCCGCCAGCCCCTCCGGGTCGCTCAGACCGTTGAACACCCCGTCGATCGCCGCCAGCCCGTTGGCCCTCGCCGCCGCCACCGTCGCCGCCAGCCAGGGCTTCAGGGGTTCGCGATCCTGCGAAGGCCCGGTCCCCAGCGTCGCCGCGAGGTCGTTGGCCCCCAGCATCAGCGCCTTCAATGGCCCTCCCGCCGCCGCGATGTGCGCGAAATTCAGCAGCGCCCGGGGCGTTTCGATCATGGCGCACAGCCGCACGCCTTCATCCATGCGCGCGTCATAGGCGTCGATCAGGCCCGGCTCCTCGACCTTGGGTGCGATGATCCAGTCCAGAGGGAGCCCGGCCAGAGCCTCCAGATCGGTCTCGCCCCAGTCGGTCCCCAGCGCATTGACCCGCACCCCGACCGCGCCCTTGAAGCCGCCGGCCTTCACGGCGGCGACCGCAGCGGCCCGCGCCTCGGCCTTCATCTCCGGCGCGACCGCATCCTCCAGGTCCAGAACCGCCAGATCACAGCTCAGGCCGCGCGCCTTCTTGACGGCGCGCGGATTGGAAGCGGGCAGGAACAGCAGGCTGCGGGGGGCGTCCACGCTCAGACCCGGCCGGTGACCGGCACCAGCGCGCCGGTCATGGCGCGTGAGGCGGGCGAGGCGAGGAACAGCATCACCTCGGCCAGATCGGAGGGTTGAACCCAGTTCGCCGGATTGGCGTCGGGCATGTCCGCGCGGTTCTGCGGCGTGTCGAGGATCGAGGGCAGGACGGCGTTGACGGTGACCGAGGTCGACTTCAGCTCTTCGGCCAAGGCCTCGGTCAGCCGGTGTACCGCCGACTTCGACGCCCCGTAGGCGCCCATTCCCGCCGCCGCCTTGAGCGCGCCGTTGGCCCCGACATTGACGATCCGGCCCTCCGCCGACGCCTTCAGATGGGGCAGGGCGGCCCGCGAAGCGTTCAGTGCGGTGGTCAGGTTCAGGGCGAACATCTTGTCCCAGGCCGGATGGGCGTCGTCGGTGGTCTGCCAGACGAAGCCGCCCGCGATGTTGAGCAGGGCGTCGATGCCGCCGAACCGCTCCACGACCTTTGCGATCGCCGCGCCGGTCGCACCCGCGTCGGTCAGGTCGACCCCGCCGATCTCCAGCGCCCCGTCCGGCGCCTTGCCCGCGGCGTGGTCGATCAGGGCGACGTTCAGCCCCTGGGCCAGCGCGGCCTCGACGACGGCCCTGCCCAGAATTCCGTGGCCGCCGGTGACGACGAGGGTGCGGTTGGTCATGAGTGTCTCCCTGGAGGTGACTTAGCGCGCCCCCTCTCCCACCGGGAGAGGGAAATCAGAGCGCCCACAACCGCGCCGCCCCGCGCACGCCGGAGGCATCGCCCCAGACCGCCGGCGCGATCCGCCCGGCCCACTGATCGGAAAAGGCGTAGCGCTCCACGACCGCCGGAAGCCGCTCGTACAGCTCGGTGACGTTCGACATTCCCCCGCCCAGCACGAACACATCGGGATCGACAAGGTTGGTGACCATGGCGATCGCCCGGCCCAGCCGATCGACGTAGCGGTCCAGACTCTCCACCGACGCCGCCTCGCCCAAACGCACGGCCGCCACGATCCCCGGCGCATCCAGCGCCTGGCCCGTCCGCTCGAGATGATCCCGCTGAAGGCCCGATCCTGAAACCCAGGTCTCGAGGCACCCGTGTAGGCCGCACCAGCATTTCGGCCCAGGCGCCTCTTCGGCGCTCGGCCAGGGCAGGCCGATGTGGCCGATCTCGGCCGCGACCCCGCCCACGCCCTGTACCAGCGATCCGTCGACCACCAGCCCGCCGCCGCAGCCGGTGCCGATAATGATGGCGAAGGCGACCTTGGCCCCCGCCGCCGCGCCGTCGGTCGCCTCCGACAGGGCCAGGCAGTTGGCGTCGTTGGCCAGACGAACCGGCCGCCCCAGCCGGGCTTCCAGGTCGTCGCCGAACCGCCGCCCGTTCAGATAGGTGGAGTTGGAATTCCGCATCAGCCCGGTGCGAGGCGACCTCGAGCCCGGGGTTCCCATGCCGATGGTGCCGGTGCGCCCGCTCTCGCTCTCGATGAAGGCGACCAGCCCGGCGACCGCGTCGATGGCGGCGTCATAGGCTCCGGGATTGGGCACGCGTTTCCGGGCCAGGATCGCGCCCTCAGCGCCCAGGCCCACCGCCTCGATCTTGGTTCCGCCGAAGTCGATCCCGATACGCATGGGACTCATCTACCAGAACCCTCTGCCGGAAGGAGAGGGACTGTCAGCCGAACACCTTCCCCAGCAACCGTTCCAGAGCCTCGGCGTCCGTCGCGTCGAACGCCGCCTTGCGAGTCGCATCGACGTCGAACACGGCGATCAGTTCGCCCGAACGGTCGATCACGGGCACCACGATCTCGCTTTCCGACCGCCCGTCGCAGGCGATATGGCCGGGGAAGGCGTGGACGTCCTCAACCAGCTGGGTCTGGCGCGTCTCTGCCGCCGTCCCGCAGACCCCACGTCCAAATGCGATTCGCAGACAACCCAACGTCCCCTGATACGGCCCGACCACCAGCTCCCGCGCCTTCGTCGGGTCGACGACATAGAATCCGGCCCAGAAATAGTCCTCGAAGGCGTCGGCCAGCATCGACCCCACGGTGGCCATCCGAGCGGTTGTGTTCGGCTCGCCATCCAGCACCGCCAGGATCTCGGCCTCGACCTCGGCATAACGTGCGGCCTTGTCGGCGGGGCGGTCGTCGCGGGCGACGTGGGACATGCGGGCTCCAGCGGGTGCGATGGGCGGGCACGGCATATAGGCCGCGGGGTAGGCGAGCGCGAGGGAGAGTCTGCCAATCAGGCGTAAGTCGATGTTGTCTTTGAACTAACTGTGAGCGCACGGGATTCTGTCCCCGTTGCGGCAACGCTTTGTCGCAAAACAGCGTTAACCATGGTCGGAAGTTCACTGGACCAAACCGATGGTTTGGGAAATGGTTAACGCCAAGCCGCTGTACGGCTGCGTGGGAACGGGGTGAGGGATGCGCGAACGCGACGCCAGAGATGACGACCGCTCGCGAGGCTCGCGCCTGCGGGGGCCGATCACGGCCGTCGCCGTTATCGTCGCCCTGGCCGTGACCGCCGGCGCCGTCGCCAGTTGCAGTGACCCGGGTGTGGCTTTCTGGCGCAAGGATGACAACGCGACCGCCAACGCCTGCCCCCGGCCCCAGTCCGTCACCGGCTCCGAGTTCAACGCCCAGGAAGCCGGCATGCGCCAGCTGCGACGGGCGGCCTTCCGCGGCGACTTCTTCGCCCAGCTGGAGCTCGGCGCGCGCTATGCGGCGCTGCGAGCCACCGACAAGAATATCGAGGACCCGATCGAGAGCGCGGTCTGGACCGGCATGGCCTTGGCCAATGATGAGGGCTACGCCCCGATAAACCGGACGGATCGTGGGGGCTTTTTCGGCGGCCTGCGCAATGTGTCGCGCTACGACGATTGCCGGGCCTGGGAACGCCACGTCGCCTATGAGCGGCTGGACAACCAGTTGTCCCGCATGACGATGGAGGAGCAGTCCGAGGTCCGGAACCGCATCATCTACGTCCTGTCGACCCAGGATGCGGAGGGGTTCCGCGCCCTGGCTCGCCTGCACGACGCCCTCTATGGACCGTTCGGCGAGCCCCAGGACAACGCCCAGGCGCGCGAGGCCTGGGGCCGTAATTCGGGAGGCCAGACTGATCGCCGTCGCACCGGCTATTATGCGGCCGTCAGCCTGTTCCCCCGCAACGACGTCGACGCCTATCTCTACAACTACCTCGCGGTTCAGACGGGCGACGTCGGGGCCTATGTCCTGCTGAAGGATTTCGAACGGTCCTCGCCCGGCCGGTCGCGCTACGGCGCCTTCGTCGAGGCCAAGGCGCGCCAGTGGGTGCCGCCCTACGAATTCTATCCGAACCAGGCCCCGGCCTCGGGCGTGCCCTTCTCGGACGAGAGCCGTCCGCGCGGCGACGCCTACGAATATGCGCTCGGCCGGATGACGGAGTTGCCGTTCGTCCACGTCGGGCGGGCCCTGCGCTATCTCGGCGTGACCGAGGCCGTGGCGAACGCGCCGAACGACCTGTCGGCGCGCCAGATCCAGACGCTGGAGGCGATGCTCGGCCACAACATGGAATCGCGGCTGTCGTATCTGGAGATGGTGCGCGCCATCCAGTTGGCGGCGGTCAACGGCTCGTCCGAGGCCCAGCTGGTCCTGGCGGTGATGTATTCCGAAGGCATCGGCGTCCCTCCCGACTACGCCCGTGCCTTCCACTGGTATTCCCAGGCCGACAAACAGGGCAGCCCCGAAGCGAAGTTCGCCATCTCGACCTATTTCGCCCTCGGCGTCGCCGGGGTCGCGGATCAGGACAAGGCGGAGGCGGTCGCCGCCCGCATCGATTCTGCGCTGGCCGGCTTCGGCCCGTCCGCCTCTCGCCTGCAGGCCGTCCTGGCCCAGGTTTCCCGTTCGCAGCGCCGCTAAGGAGGGGCTGATCCGATGAAGACGCTGACCATCGCCGTTTCCGCCCTGGCCATCGCCGCCGGCCTGACGGTCGCGGCCCCTGACGCACAGGCCCAGACGGCCGCGCGGGTCGAAAGCCAGACCCGCCCGAACTTTGGCCTGCTGCTGGATCCGCCAGCGAGCCAGAGCCGGCGTCAGCACCGGCCGCGCCGCTGGAACTACGACACGCACCGCCCCGACTGGCGGCCGGGCCATCAGCCCCCCTACGGCGGCCCGATCATTCCCGGCGGCGAGGAGATCGTCCTGGTCGACTGCGGCGGTAATCCGGGCACAGGCGGCGTCGAGGCGGCAGTCCAGCGCGTGCGCCCCGGCGGCACTCTTGTCATCCGCGCGCGGGGCGGGGCCTGCGTCGGCTGGCTAAACGTCGACAAGCCCATGACCATTATCGGGGAGGGCGGCTTCGATCCGCGCCGCTGGAACGAAGGCTCGGCCATCACCCTTCAGGCCCCTGACGGCCTGCCCTGCATCACCGTAGCGTCCGGCGTGCGGCTGGAGCTGCGCGATGTCGTCCTGGCCTCGCCGCGCGGCGGGGACGCGGCCTGTATCGTCAGCTACGGCGGTCAGATCGTCGCCAACCGTCTCGGCATTCGTCATGCAGGCGACGAGGCGGCCATCTATGCCGACGGCGGCGCGGTCGACCTGCGCGACACGATCATTGACGCCCAGACCATCGCCCCGGCCATCGTCGCCGACGGCGCGACCCTGAACCTGTGGGAGACGGTCATCTCCGGTTCCCAGTCTGGCATCGAGATCGTGCCCGGCAACGCCGATCCGTCGCGCATCGATTCGGTGACCCTCAGCGGGACCGAGACGCCCAACAACTTCGGCCCGCGCTCCATCGGCCTGGCGGTGCGGTCGCGCCGTGACTACGGCCGGGTGGAGGTCGTCAACACCAGGATATGCGGCTTCTCCGAGGGCGTGGCGGTCGAGGGGGCCTCGGTCACGGTCTCGGGCTCCAAGATCTGCCGGGCCGACAAGGGCGCGGTCCTCTACAACGGCGAACTGACCCTGACCGACAGCCGCGTCCGCGCAGGCTCGGTCGGCGTGGCGGTCCAGTCCGGCCGGGCCATTGTCACCAACAACACCTTCGTAGGCATGCGCAAGGTCTTCGATCGGGAGTACCGGGCCACTCTGGACGCCTCGGGCAACCGTGTCTGGTCCGATGAACTGTGCCGGCCGCGCTGGGAGCCGCGCTACCGCGATCGCTATGCGCCCCAGTGGTACCAGAGCCCGGATCAGGGCTACGAGTGCCAGTTCACCGCCTATCCCCGCGACTGGTGGGACGAGATGGACGGCGCCCACGGCGATCCCTACGAGTCATATTCCTACATGCCTGACAACTACGGCCGCTTCCAGCAAGGCGACGGCTGGTACGATTCCAACGGCCGCTATGTCGACGGCGGCCGGGTCCGGGGCGAGGATCGCTGGCGCAGATAGGCGAGGGTGGTAGGCGCGGAGGGACTCGAACCCCCAACCAGACCGTTATGAGCGGTCGGCTCTAACCATTGAGCTACGCGCCCCCAAACCGCAGGACCTGGGGCGGGCAACCGGCCTAGCAGGGGAGGCCGCGCCGGGAAAGAGCCCGGACCATGTCGGCGATTTCATCCCGATGAACGGTTTCTGCCGATGCGGCCGCTCCCGCCGTTCAGGCGTTCAAGGCCAAGGTTCCACCACGGCCTCCGCAGAGAACGGGGGCCGTCCCAGGTTTCGTTCTCGATGAGGATTTCTTCCATGACCCGCACGCTCAAGGCCCTGATGGCCGCCACGGCGCTGACCGCGTTCGCCGCCCCCGCCGCCTTCGCCCAATCTTCGTCGGGAGGGGCCACTCCGATGCAGGTGCATGCGATGGCTGCTCAACCGGCTCTCAACCTGTCCGCCTATGGCGAGGTCCGGGTCGCGCCGGACATGGCCACCATCACCTTCGGCGTCACGACGGAGGGGACGACTGCCCAGGCCGCCATGTCTGACAACGCACGCCGCATGCAGGAGGTCTTCGCCGCCCTGAGCCGCGCCGGCATCGCCGACCGCGATATCCAGACCTCGGGCCTGAACCTGGCGGCCCAGTACGACTACGTCGAGAACCAGCCGCCCCGTCTGCGCGGCTACCAGGCCTCCAATCAGGTCACGGTGATCATCAACGACCTGACGAAGGTCGGTGCCACGGCCGACGCCGTGGTCTCCGCCGGCGTCAACCAGATCAACGGCATCGCCTTCGGCCAGAAGGATCCCAAGGCCGCCGAGGACCAGGCGCGCGTCCTGGCCGTACGCGCCCTGCAGGACAAGGCAAGCCTCTACGCCCAGGCCCTGGGCGTCGAACTGGGCGCCATCCGCTCCCTGAACGAAGGCGGCGGCTACACGTCCCAGCCGCCGATGCCGATGTACGCGGCCCGTATGCAGATGGCCGACAGCGCCTCGACCCCGGTCGCGGCTGGCGAGATGACCGTACGGATCGACATCACCGGGACGTATGATCTGGGTCGGTAAGGACTGAACCCTCTCCCGTCGGGAGAGGGCTTGAGGCTCGCGGAGCGCAGCGATGCGCGAAGCCGAAAGGGTGAGGGTCGTGCGTTCCCGGCGACTCACGCCCCTCACCCGACCGCGCCAGGACGGCGGCTATCGCCGCCGTGCGCGCTCTCCCTCTCCCACCGGGAGAGGAAGAGATCTTTTCTGATACTACAACTGTTGCAGTTCTCTTCCGACCCCCTATGTTAGCGTCCTAGCAACAGCGCTGCGGGACGTCCTGCGGCCGGAGAGACTTCAATGATCGAGCGCAGACCGTTCGAGAGCCTGGGCGGCGCCAACCACGGCTGGCTGAACGCCAAACACCATTTCTCCTTCGCCAACTACTATGACCCCTCGCGTATGAACTGGGGCAATCTGCGCGTCTGGAACGACGACGAGATCGCGGCCGGCTCGGGGTTCCCGCCCCATCCGCACTCGGACATGGAGATCATCACCTACGTCCGCGAAGGCGCGATCACCCACGAGGACAGCCTGGGCAACAAGGGCCGCACCGAGGCGGGCGACGTTCAGGTGATGAGCGCCGGCACCGGCATCCGTCACGCCGAGTACAATGCCGAGCCGACCCTGACCCGCATCTTCCAGATCTGGATCGAGCCCACAAAACGCGGCCAAGCCCCGGCCTGGGGCGCCAAACCCTTCCCCAAGGGTGACCGCGCCGGTCAGTTTGTCGTCCTGGCTTCCGGCTTCGAAGGCGACGGTGACGCCCTGCCGATCCGGACCGACGCCCGCATCGTCGGCGCGACCCTGAAGGCCGGCGAGACCGCGACCTATCCGCTGGGGGAGACCCGTCGCGGCTATCTGGTGCCGGCGATCGGCGAGGTCGAGGTCAACGGCGTTCGTCTGAACGCTCGCGACGGCGCCGCCATCTCGAACGAGGCGACGATCACGGTCACGGCCGTCAACGACGCAGAGATCGTCCTGGTCGACGCGGCCTAATACCAAGGGCTGACTTGTCCGACGGTCCGTTTGGCGTAGCGTTGCTATACGGACCGCGTTCTTCAAAGCGTTCCTGAACAGACAGGCATGAAACACATGAACTTTTTCAACGGCGCCTCCCGCTGGCAACCCGAAGGCCTGGCGATCCTCCGCATCGTCACGGGTCTGACCTTCCTCGCCCATGGCGTCATCAAACTGTTCGGCTTCCCGCCGTCAACGGTGGTGACGCGGCCATCCTGTTCAGCTTCATCTTCCTCTACCTCGTCACCTCGGGCCCCGGCGCCTGGAGCCTGGACGGCGTGAAGAAGCGCTGAACGGCAGTCTAAAATGAAGAAGGCCGGCGGATCCTGCGATCCGCCGGCCTTTTCCTTGTCCGGTCGGTGAGGTCAGAGGACCCCGATCATGCTCGCGACCAGCGGGTGACGGACGATGTCGCCCTCGGCCAGACGCACCACCGCGATCTCCGGCACCGCCTCCAGACGCTGGGCGATGTCCCCCAGGCCCGACAGCGAGGGCAGCAGATCGGTCTGGCCGGGATCGCCGGTGACCACCATCGTCGAATGCCAGCCTAGTCGGGTCAGCAGCATCTTGAGCTGGACGTAGGTGCAGTTCTGGGCCTCGTCGATGACGATGAAGGCGTTGTTCAGGGTGCGGCCGCGCATGTAACCGACCGGCGCGATCTCGATCAGCCCTTCGGCCATCAGCGCCCCGACCCGTTTCATGGTCAGGCGATCGGACAGGGCGTCGTACAGGGGGCGCAGGTAGGGCGCGAGCTTGTCCTCCATGGCCCCGGGAAGGAAGCCGATCGATTCGCCGGCCTCGACGGCGGGGCGCGACAGGACAATGCGGCCGATCTTGCCGGCTTCCAGCGCCTCGACCGCCTTGGCGACCGCCAGATAGGTCTTGCCCGTGCCTGCCGGGCCCAGCGCCACGGTGAGGTTGTGGGTGTCGATGGCGTTCAGCAGTTCGGCCTGTCCCTCGGACTTGGGCTTCAGCGTCTTCAGATAGGCCTGGTCCCTGTCATCATTGGACGGATGTGGCGACCATGCGCTCCGCGTGTGCGGAGTCGGCAGGCGGCGGATCTTCGCATCCTGTCCATAGTCGGGTCCGTCGAAGGCCCCTCCATCGCGGGTTTGACGCTTCAGGGTTGCGCGCTTGGCCATCAGTGCCTCCAGGGCATGAAAAAAGGCGATGCTGCGAAAGCATCGCCTCGAACGAGGGTGGGGAGGAGAGGGGAGACGCAGAAGCGGCATCCGAGGTCGAAGATGTATCCCACATCCAGCGGGAGAACCCGCCGCATACCCGAACGCGTCACGCACGCCCCCAAGGCTCTGACCGGACCGGGATTGATCCGGCTTCGGACTCGGGGCCGAAATGGCGACCTCGAATCGCATCAACAGAATGATGCTATCGTGGTTAGCGAAGAGTTAAAGCCCTCATTTGCTAAGAATAAGGTGATACTTCCATGACGATCTATGCGCTGGCGGACAAGAAACCGCAGCTTCCGCCTGAGGGCGAATACTGGATCGCGGACAATGCTGTCGTCGCAGGAGACGTGATTCTGAGGTCGGGCGCCAGCGTCTGGTTCGGGGTGACTGTGCGCGGCGACAATGAGCCGATCACCATTGGCGAGAACACCAACATCCAGGACGGCAGCGTCCTGCATTCCGACCCCGGTTCGCCCCTGACCATCGGCCGTGACGTGACCGTGGGGCACAAGGTCATGCTCCACGGGTGCACGGTCGGCGACAACAGTCTGATCGGCATCGGCGCCGTCATCCTGAACCGGGCGGTGATCGGAAGGGACTGCCTGATTGGCGCCAATACCCTGATCCCGGAGGGCAAGGTGATCCCCGACGGCTCCCTCGTCATGGGCCAGCCGGGGAGGGTCATCCGCGAACTGGACGCAGGCCAGATCGCCGCCCTGACGGCGTCGGCGCAGCACTATGTGCAGAACTGGAAGCGGTATGCCCAAAGTCTCCTCCCTGTCGCATAGCGACGGGGGAGGAGACGAATTAAGCGATCCTGCGCCCATCCAGTGCGGCCAGCGTCAGCGGCGCGCGGCTCTGCGTCCCCACGCCGATTGACAGTCGCGCCGTCAGTGCGCCGACGGCCTCGCGGCGGCGCTCCTGTTCGGCCACCGGCTGATAAAGGCCGACAAGACGATCCGCGGTCCCGTCGGGCCGGCGCATCGGGGCGATGACGATCTCCAGCACGCCCCTCAGCCGCGCGGCCTCGGCGACCATGACAACCGGCCGGGCCTCCCGGAAGGTCTGGACGACGGCGCTGGCCACCAGCGGCCGGCTTTCCGGGGCCCACAGCTCCAGCCATGAAATCCCGCGCATCGGGCGGCCGTGCAGGGTTTCGACCCAGGCGCCGGCCAGCCGGAAGGTCGCGCCTTCCAGAGCGCGGTCGGCGCTGAACAATTGCGGGACCAGCCGTCCCAGCCGCATCGGATCGAAGGCCGTGCGCTCAGGGATCCGCCCGGCCTCGGGCAGGGCCGCCCAGTGGTCAATCAGATTTTGCGTGCCGGGATGGAACATCGCTCTCGCCTCCGAGAGGCCTCGCGCAAAGGCCGGACCATCGCCTTGGCAACGGAAACGAAAGACCTTTGCCGCCAGATGTCAGGCTGAACCGGCCCGCGCCCCGCGCGACGCCGTCGAACTGTTGCAGGAGCCCAGCCCATGCGGGTGCGGATAAAGACCTGGCTGCCGGCCCTTGCCGGCGCCGTCGGCCTCTGGAGCCTGGCCAGCGCCGCGGGCTCGGCCCAGTGCACGGCCGGCTGTCCGCCGCCGCCGCCGCCGCCCTGCGACACGGGCTGCAACCCGCCGCCTCCGCCGCCTCCGCCGCCTCCGCCGGATTGCTGCACCCATCCCGGGCCGCCCGACTACCCGCCGCCGGGCGACATCAACATCAACGTCAATGTGAACGCCAACGCGAATGCCTCAGCGTCGGCGCGCGCGGGAATAAACGCCCGCGTCGGCGGTTACGGCAACCTGCGTGGCGGTGGCGGCGGCTCGGCCTATTTCAACGTCGATCAGCCCTATCCCACGGTTATCCAGAACCTGAACGTCGAGGCCGGGGCCGTCGCCCAGGTCGTCCGCGTGCCCTACGAGGCCCGCCGTCGCTGGGAAAAGCGCGTCGTCATCCAGGCCTTCTGCATCGACGACCGCGAGATTCCGCATCCCGCGTCCCAGGTCATTCCGGACCGCGACATCGCCGACAGCTATGAGGGCGAACTGTTCCGCTGCATCGCCGGCACCCATCTGCAGGTCACATGGTCCGAGTGGTCCGGCCAGGTCAGCAACGGCGGCCAGGGCGGCGAGACCTTCGCCTGCGAGAAGGGCAACGCCCTGTGGCGCGACCGGTCTGGCGAGATCACCTGCCGGGTCCAGCGCCCGGAACGCGACTGCAACGAGCGGTCCCTGCTGCGCCGCTATGGCGCGGGCGTGAAGGTGGTGACCTGGATCCGCGAGGAGATCTACACCGAATACCGCGAAGAGACGGTCATGGCGCAGGGCGCCTCGATCGTCGGCGCAACCATGATGCTGGACGGCGGGGTCGGCGGCCGGGTGTTCTGATTTCGACCTGAACGCCAACCTGAACGGGCGACAACGCCCCGTTCAGCCTGGGCGCATCCGCCGAGGCGTAATGTTCAATCGTCGGTCATCGCCGGCGATCCTGAGTGAAGACTTGGCCCCGGAGCGAAAGCCCCGGGGCCTTTTTCGTCCTACTGGGCAGGGGCAGTGGCCGAGACGACCGAGGCCTCCCACGCCTTGTCCGGGACAAGATACAGCCGCGCCGCAGCCTGGATGTCGGCCGGGGTGACGGCCTCGAAGTCGGTGATCAGGGTGGTGATCTGCTCGACCTCGCCGGGGTCGGCCGCGACGCCTTCGAGGGCGCCCAGCCAGAACTCGTTGCCCGCCTGGCTGCGGCGCAACGATTCGATGATGGGAGCCCGGGCCCGCGTCAGCTCGTCCTCCGTGATCGGCGCGTCGCGCAGCGAGGAGGCGATCGTATCAACAGCCGCGAAGAACGGCCCCTGATTCTCCGGCGTGGTCTGGGCTGTCACCGACACCGAACCGTAGCCGGCATAGACGTCCGAGGACGACGAACTCACCCCGGGCGAATAGGCCAGGGCCTGCTTCTCGCGAATCTCCTCCAGGACTCGCAGTTCCATCACCGCCGCCAGGAGGCGAATCTTGCGGGACTCTGTCTCGTCGCCGATCGAATCGGTCGTCGGCCAGGCGACATAGCCCAGCGCCTGTTCGGCCGGCCCCGTGTGGGTCAGACGCATGGGCTCGGCCGTGCCGGCAGGGAAGCGCAGGATATCCCCACCGACCGGCGGCGTCGGCGCGGGGCCGCGGGCGGGCAGGGCGGCCAGGGTCGCGCCCACGGCGGCGATCGCGGCGTCGACGGTCACGTCACCGACCATCACGACATCGACCGGCCCCTGCGACAGGCCTTGGATGAGATCCGACTTGAGCTGGTCGTTGGACCAGGCGGCCACGGCCGCCGCCGTCGGGAGGGCCTGACGGGCGTCGCCGGAGGCCAGAAGCGCGCCGGCCTGCAGGGCGAAGGCGCCGCCGGGGGTCGCGCTCTGCTGAGCGATGATCTGGGGCCACTGCGCCCTGATCTGCTCGAACGGGGCGGGGCGCACCGCCGGGTCGGTCAAGAATGCCGTCAGGACCTGCATTTCCAGCTCCAGATCCTGCGGGCGGGTGCTTCCTGACAGCTGATAGGCGTCGCCCGCGACCGTCAGGTTCGCGCCGTAGATGCGGCCGCTGAGGACGCGGTTCAGCTCATCGGCCGTCAGCTTGCCGAGGCCGCCGGCGGTGAAGACGAAACCGGCCAGCGAACGGGGATCGCTGCGGTCCGTCGGCAGGCTCAACTCTCCCAGACCGGTGCGGATGCTGACCAGTATCTGCTCGTCGCGGAAGGCCGTCGGCTTGACCGTCAAGGTCGTGCCGTTGGCGAAGGTCACGATCGTGGCGCCCAGTTCGGCGACCTCACGGCGGGCTGTGGGCTGTGCCGGAGCTCCGAAGCTGGCGTATGGCCATTCAAGCGCGGCCTGCGCCTGCGGGGCGGTGACCGCCACGGCCTGGGACGCTTCCAGCATGGCTGTCACGGCCGCTTCGCCGCGTTCGATCGGCGCCGGGGTGACCACGAGGGCCAGCGGGCCCTGACCCTGGAAGACGGAGGCGACGGCGGTGTTGACCGTGGCCGGCGTCAGTCCTTCGAGGGTGCTGTTGAAGAGTTCGAGCGTGGTCTGGGGCGTTACGAAGACGCGGTCGTCGTTGACGGCGTTCAACAGGGAGTTGACCAGGCCGGGCGTGGTGCGGGTCGCAACGGACGCCACGGCGTTCTCCAGCCGGGCGCGGGTGTCTGTGATCTCGCGGGCCAGCTCGGCTTCGGTCACGCCGAACTCGACCAGACGCCGCTTCTCCTGCTCGATCGTCTCAAGCGCGCGCTGAAGACCGCCCGGATTGAAGGCGGCGGTCAGGAAACCCCGATCGAGACTGTCGAAGAAGGTCTCGGTCTGCGCTCCGGCGCCGATAAACGGTGGATTGTCTGCCCGCGCCAGTTCGCCAAGGCGGCGGTTCAGGACGGCGAGGCCGAGGCTGCGAATGAGCCTCGACTGGCGTTCGGCGACGGAATCGGGATCGAGGTCGGGGTTCTGGATCCAGCTCAGTTCCACCGTGGACTGCACGCCCGGCTCGACCAGAACGCGGGTTTCGGTCCCGCGTGCTGCGACCTGGCCAAGGTCCGGTTCAGGGCCATCCGACGCCCTGGGCTCCCAGCCTTCGAACGCACCCCGAATCTTGGCTTCCATCTGGTCGACGTCGAAATCACCCACGGCGAGGAAGGTCGCCCGCGACGGGCGATAATAGGCGTCATAGAAGGCGACAAAACGGTCCCGGGGCGCCGTGCGGATCACGTCCATATTGCCGATGGGCAAGCGTTCAGAGGCGCGCTGGCCGGGAGCCAACAAGGCGAGCCGCGCCGCGAAGGCCCTCCGGGCCGGCGAGTTGCCGGTCCGCTCCTCGCCCTGGATGACGCCCCGCTCGGAGTCGATCGCATCAGCGGCCATCAGGGCTTCCGAAACCTGTTCGCGCATGATGCGAAGGGCCGCGTCGACGGTCTCGTCATCCGTTCGCGGCAGCTCCAGAATATAGGCGGTCTGATCCAGGCTGGTGAACGCGTTGGTGTCGGCGCCGAAGGCCAGACCCAGCCGTTCCAGGATACGCAGCAACTCGTTCTCCGGGATGTTGGTCGTCCCGTTGAAGGCCATATGCTCCATGAAGTGAGCCAGACCCTGCTCATCGTCGTCCTCCATCAGGGAGCCCGCGTCGATGCGCAGTCGCAGGGACGCCTGGCTTGGAGGGGTGGCGTTGCGCAGGATCGCATAGCGCATGCCGTTGGCCAGGATGCCGTAGCGGACGGCCGGGTCGGCGGGAATGTCGCTGGTCGCCTGGGCCCACGCGTTTGACGGCTGCGCCGTAGTCTGGGCGACCGCAGGCAAGGCGGCCAGGAGCGCCAGCCCTGAAGCGGCGACGAGAAGAAGACGACGGGCGTTGATCATGCGGGCTCCGGGTGGACGAAACCGCGCCGGCCGGCGCGGCTCAACTAAAGGATGACGAAACGAATCCGGCAACCCCTGCCGGTTGTTCGCATCATCGCCTTGAACCGGGGCGCGTGTAAACTAAACTTTACGTCAGGAGCCGGGTCGCGACACGTAGAAGGTCGCGGTATTGCCGATGGCGCTGGCCCCGGCGATGACCGAGCGGCCTTGGTTGCGGATCGTCGTCGTGGACGTCGCCGAGACGGTCCCGGAGTTCGTCTGGGCGTTGGTGATGTCCATATAGCCGTCGCACTGGGAACAGGCGTAGCCGGTGACGGAGTTTCCGACGGCCTCGGCTGCGACTCGGGCGTCATAGCCGTTCGCGCCGTCGAAGCTGGCCGAGACCTCGACACCGCCGGAGTTCACCTGGGAATTGTCGATCTCCAGATAGCGGTCGTTGTTGCCGATCGAGACCTCGTTGCCCGTCCCGTAGGCGTTCGACGTCGCCGCGCCGAAGTCGTAGCTGGTGACCCGGCTGGCGGTCTGGATCTGCGACAGGTTCGACTGGTCGGTCGTCACCACGGCGGAGCCGCCCTGATTGTAGAGCACCGCCTGGTTGCCCGTGGCCCGCGCCCGGCCGGCCAGGTCCCAGGCATTGCCGGAGTTGGCGCTGGTCGAGGCGGTGACCTGGTCCCCGGCCTGGCGCTGGCGGAGGGTCAGGTCCTGGCTGGAGGCGAGGCCGGAGTTCACCAGCACCGAGTTGCCGATCGACTGGCTGATGAACTCGCCGGTCTCGGGGATGTACTGCGTGCCGGCGAAGTTGGAGGCGCGGACGCCCGCGGCGGAGTTCTGGATCACCGTGCCTTCGACATGGGCGCCGCTCGCGCCGATGGCCATGGAGTTGGCGATGGCCGTGACCCCGATCGAGGCCCCGCCGATCAGGCGCGCGGAGGATCCCGTGATCGTCGAAGATGCGGTGACCTCCGACGGCTCCACGCTCTGGGACGATTCGATTGTCAGGTCGCCGCCGTAGGCCCCGGCCGCCAGAGAGTTGCCGCGCGCCTGGGTCGTCGCATTGACCGGCCCCTCGGTGTCGCCGGTCAGGGTCAGTGTGGTGGTGGCGCGGGTATTGCCGCGCATCGTCTGGGTCGAGGTCAGGGCCAGCGAATCGTTCTCGACCGAGCCGGACAGGCTGTTGCCCTGGGCGGCGTTGTTCACGGCCACCTCTCCGTCGGCGCCTTCGACGTTCAGGGTCTGGCCCGCGATGACGTCGCCGAGCTGAAGCTGCTGGTTCAGGACGATCGAACGGTCCTGATGCGCGTAGGCCTCAGTAGCGACTGCGACGCACATCGCCGTCGCGGCGATCGTGCCAGCGAGACGGATCGGCGCGTGTCTGGCCATTGTTCGTTCCCGTGTTGTCATAGGCGGCGTAGTAGCCGCCGGTCGCGCCCACCGTGTTCAGAGGGTCGTTGGCGGCGTCGAGGCAGACTTCTGGCCCCGGCGCGCCGTACAGATTCGCCATCATCTCCAGCGTGGCGCGCTCGATCAGGGCGCGAACCGCCAGCTGGACCGGCTCCATCCCGCCCGTGCCGGCCGAGACGTCGATGACGTTGCCGTTGAGGAAGTCGAATACCCCGGCGGAGATTTCGCGGCCGATGATCTGCTTCTGGTAGGAGATGACATCGACGACTTCCTGCGTCGTCGTCTGGACGAGCCGGAGGTCGATCGCGATGTTCATCACATAGACCTTGCCCTGGATGATGCCCGAGCCGGGGACGTCGGTGTCGGTCTCACCCACGGCGGCGTCGAAGCCGGCCGAGCGGATGTTGTAGTTCACCTCGGTGATGCCGCCGGCGATGTAGAAGTCCGAGCCCGGCACCTGACCGGCCAAAATCCGGCGATAGTTCGGCTCCTCCGCCGTGCCGCCCTGGTCGCCGATAAGGCGATTGTTAGCATAGCGGAGTTCCATCTCCGAGATCGAGGTATCGTAGCGTTCGACGATCTGGGCGCCCGACTTCGCCAGCGCCGACATCGCCATCAGGGACGCGCCCTGGGTAATCTGGCGGCCGCCGTCGGCCGAGACAGTCCCGGTGTAGTCGGCGATCCGTCCCACCGCCATGCGCGGCGAGGGCAGGTTGTAGCGCCGGGCGTAGTCGGCCAGGCAATAGAGCGCCGTCGAATAGGGCGTCGGGTTCGATGTGACCGGCGCATTACCGATCGGCGTGGCGTACAGGCCGTTCGGCCCCGCGACCGGACTCACGCAGGCGGACAGCATTGCGGCGACCGCGACGGCGACGACGCCGCTCCGGAGTCGGGGAGTAAGCGTGCGCACGATCATTCGAAGCCTGTCAGGGTGCCGGTCAGATCCGTTCGGGCAGTGACATTGCCTGTATTGGTCTGGCGCGAGTTGACGATGACCGTGTTGTGGCTGCCCTGGACCACCACGTTCAGATTGTTGCCGATGGCGGTCGAGCCCGCGATCGTCGTGCCTTGCGAGCCGCCGACGCCGCCGGAGTATGTGTTCGACACGCCGCCGGACTGGCGGGAATAGGCCGAGGCGCCGGCCTGGATGATTCCATCGACGATCAGGCGATTGCCGTTTTGGTCGCGGGTCGATCCGGTCTGGGCCGCGCTCACCGATTGCCGGGAGCCACCGTAGCCGTTCTGCATGCTCGACAGGCCGGCCGAGCCGCTCGTCTGCGCCAAGGCTGCGCCCGGAGCGGCCAAAGCGACGGTCAGCAGGGCGATGAACGTCCTTTTGAAGGGCATTTCGGCCAATCCCACGCGAACACGGTTAACGGCCGCCACGTCGCGGTCCGCGTGCCAAAGTGCGTTATGGTTATTAAGAAGCGCTTATTGCTGCGCTTAATGCGCAAAGCGCTGCTGGCCTGACGGTGGGCCCGTCCAATTATCGCAGTGGCTCGTCCGAATTGGGCCACCCACTTGATCGCCCGGTCGGATGGTCAGCCCGAAAACCTGAACAGTCATAAGGGGGGCGGCGCTGATCGTCCTCAAGAAGAGCTTGAGATTGGTCAGCCCTTTCCGCATTTGAGCGGGATGGAGCCGATGCCCGACCGATTCGCCGGTCCGCCCCCGAGGGAACGCATCTTCAATGCGCCGCTGCTGGCGGTGCTGCTGGCTGCCTCGATGCCGGCGCTCTACGTCCTTCAGGGGCGGTCGCGCGACAATTGGCTGGGGCTGGCCTTCGCTCCGATCGATCTCGGCGAGGGGCGCTACGGCGGACTGTTCACCTCCATGCTGGTGCACGGCGGCTGGGTCCACGCCCTGATGAATGCGATCGCCGCCCTGACATTCGGCGCGCCGGTCGCGAGACTTTTCCGTGGACCGGTCGGCGCAGGGGTGTTTCTCGCAATTTATATATGCGCCGGAATTTTTGCGACGTTGGGCTATGGCCTCGTCCACCTCGGCAGCCCGGATCCGCTGGTCGGAGCATCGGGCGCGGTGTTCGGTCTGATCGGGGCTGCGACTCGCCTCCTGGGCGGGGGAGGGCGGGTCCTGCCCCTGACCAACCGCAGCGTCATCACCACCTCCATCGCCTGGATGGGCATCAACGCCGTCGTCGGCCTGATCGGGTTCGCGCCCGGCGCCGAGGGCGCGAGAATCGCCTGGGAGGCTCACGCCTTCGGCTTCCTGTTCGGCATTCTGGCCATCGGCCCCCTGGCGCGTCTGTTCGCGCGGCCCGACGAAAGGTTTGATTCGTCGGGCGGTCTGGGCGATCCTCTCGCCTGAAGCGGCTTCGGTCCTTCGGCCGACCGCCGTTCCCAAGAACATAAGGGAAGGAGCCGCACTGTGCTGGTTGCAGAAATCCTCAAGAGCAAGGGAGGCGATGTGTTCAGCGTCGCGCCCGACATTTCCGTCTCGGACGCCTGCGTCGAGCTGGACAGCCGGCGTGTCGGCGCCCTGATCGTCTGCGACGGCGACCGCGTCGTCGGCGTCATCTCGGAGAGAGATGTCGTCAAGGCTGTCGCCGCCGACGGAGCCGCCGGCCTCGCCAGGCCCGTGTCCGCCTATATGACCAGAGACGTCGTCTTCGCCGAGCCGGGCGAGACGGTCGCGATTCTGATGGGGCGGATGACTGATCGCCGGATCCGCCATCTGCCGGTGTTGAAGGACAACCGGTTGAGCGGCGTCATCTCTATCGGTGACGTGGTGAAGTGCCAGATCGCCGAGGCCACACACGAGGCCGAGAGCCTGCGGACCTATATAGCCGCGGGTTGATCCGCTGAGCGACAAGGCTCGCTGAACCGGACTCGGTGTGAATCTTCGTGCGCCACAACAATGCCGCTTGCGGATGAAGATGCCCCTACGTATATCGCCACCTCGCTCGGAGACGGGCTGGCCACCGGGGCCCCGGGGACGCAAGTCGCCAGGGACACGGAGGAAAACGGGGACTAAAAACCCTTGCTTCCACGGCCGGTTCCACATAATCTCCGCGCTCCAATCGAATCGCCTCGGTAACGAAACGGGGAAGCCAGTGTGGCTTTCCTCGGGTGGTATTTTGTGGACTGAAGGCTTCGGTTTTCGTCTCCGCGGAATGGCTGAAAAGCACGGTTGACACGGGGTTCGGCCTTCCTTAGGAAACCGCCTCCGCCGCCCTCCAGGGGGCCGGAAACGCTGACAGTTCTCTTTCAAAAGAACAACTTGACGCAGAAATCGGAGGCGACTACATCGCCGCCTCCGCCGACCTCCGGGTCGGTTCGACCCTGGGAACTTCTTCTAAAAGAAGTTCTTGACACAGACTTACGAGGCGACTAAATCGCCGCCTCCGCCGTTCACTGGCGTTAAACAGTGGGGCCGGTTCTTCCGGTCTTGGTCTTTGAAATCGTTGATTTGGAAAGAGAAACGCAGGCGGCGGTGTCCTAGCGATGACCAGTGATGGTCATTACGATGATACTGACACTCTGCGGTCTTTTTGAAAGATACAACCATGTCGGTTGGTTCCCTCG